>JBAZUW010000026.1:0-24455 GCA_041661205.1 Phycisphaerales bacterium | reverse complement strand
GAGGTGTACCCGACGCTCCCCAAGATCAGCGTGGACTACGCGCTGATGGAGCCGGCGGCACAAGAGGCGAAGAAGGCTGGCAAGCACGGCGATGCACCTTTCAGCGTGTGCACCGTTCAGATGGACTTGACCTGGCTGGATGTCGGCAGTTGGCCGAGCTTTGCCGAGACGCTGCCCGCCGACAAAGCAGGAAATCGCGTCAGCGGCGAAGGCGTCACGCACATCGTGGGCGGCAAGAACAACCTCGCGGTGGCGTCCAAGGGCCACACTGTGGCCCTTCTGGGCTGCGACAACATGATCGTGGTGCAAACCCCCGATGCGACGCTGGTGATGCCCCGCGCCAAGGCTGAGGAACTGAAACTGTTGCACGCCGAAGTGCGCGATGATCTGAAGTAAGACACCATGCGATTCCTCGCCATCGATCTCGGTGACAAACGCACCGGGCTGGCCCTGGGCGATGCGATTACGCGTGTGGTCTCGCCGCTGGAAGTGGTCGAGATCTCCCGCGATGCCGCCGGGGGCAGTGCCCTGCTCGACGCCTTGGCCCGCGCCATCAGCGATCACCTTGGCCCGCCCCGCAAAGCCGCCACCCCGCTCGCGGCCGGGGGTTTGGTCATCGGCCTGCCGCTGAACATGGACGGCAGCGAAGGCCCGCGAGCCAAGATCGCCCGCGACTTCGCCGCGGCTATCGCGGCCCGCACCGGGCACCACATCTGGTTCCAAGATGAACGCCTCACCAGCGCCCAGGCCGATTGGGACATGTCGCAAAGCGGCATGACCCGAGGCGAAAAGAAAAAACGCCGCGATGCGCTGGCGGCGAGTGCGTTGCTCAGTGACTTTCTCGCACAGCACGCTCGCGAGGGGACGGCCTAGATGGTGGCCGACCGAGCCGCCCCGACGCAGTCTTCTCGCCCCGCGGACGAGCCCAAGCCACGCGAAGGAGTTACGGCCCCGCACTCTTGGCGATGACCACAAGCATGGCCAGCGCGAACAGCAGCACGATGACCGTCACCAGGGCGATCGAACCACCCGCCGCGGCTGCGCCGCCGCGATCAATCGCGCGGCGGACGACGCGGTATCGCCACGCTCCGAGCAGCGCGAGCAACGCGCCCACGATCACCATCACGATGGCCAAGGGAACCGAAACGCCCGTGCTCGGCTGCTGCGCCTGGCCGTTGGCCGCCGAGAGAAACCGCAGCCATACCCCGAACTTGCCGACGACAAACCCAAGACCGACCACCGTGATGCTGGTGCGAATCCACGCGAGATAGGTGCGTTCGTTCGCAAGGTGGTCTCCCGCGCCGCCCTTGACGGTCTTCGTGCCAGTAGTTTCTGCGGCTGGAAGAGACACAAAGAATCCTCAGAAGAGTGTCGTCGCGTGAGCATGGTTCGCGAGTTGATTGTCGCGTGATCACCGGTGCCCTGTCCTCAAGCCCGTCCCATCGCCGGGTCGCTCGTCGTCCACTTCCCTTTCTCCACCTTCCCCGCGTAGCGGCACTCAAAGGTCTTGTCCCCCTCGATGTGCACCGCCAGGTCGTACCAGCCACCGCTTTTGCTGGTGTCAAACTTCATGCGGCTCGACGCACCGGTTGAAAGTTCGGCCTTGGCGACTTCTCCCCCGTAGGAGAGGTCGCGGATTTCGACACTCATCTTGCCGCTCGCCGCTCGGTTCGATACCGACACATCGAGCACGCCGGTGGGCTTGCCGTCCTTGTCGCTGATCGGTGCCACGCTCACATCCACCGTGTGCGCGCCGAGCAGGCGGAACTCGCGATAGAAACCGTTGGGCCCGAAGACTCGCAGGTGGACGAGGGCGCCGCCAAACTCGCTGATGTCCCAGGTATCGGCGAGGGCGTCGCCGGGCTTCAAGGCGTAATGGCGCACGGCGAAATCGCCGCTGGCTTGCACGGCGTGCACGGTGAAGGCCGCCCCGGCGGCTTGATCCGCAAAGGCTTTGTTGGCGGCGCTCAGGCCGATCGTCACCCGCGCGAGGTCGGGGCTCAGGCGGAAATCCGCCCCGAGTTCGTACGGCAGCGGGCACGACGGGCGCGTGCCCGGCTCCTGCGTGGGCAGGCCGTCGCGCTTGCCGGCGCGCAGGGCTTCGAGCTCGGCGGGTTGCAGCGGGGCGTAACCACCGGGCAGGTCTTTGAACTGGGCTTTGTGGATCGCCTCGATGGTGGCATCTCGCGACTCGAAGGGCAGCTTGGTAGCCGCGGCGTCGTCGGCGGAGCGGAAGATGCTGGTGAGGTCGCCACACACGGCGCGACGCCACGACGAGATGTTGGGCTCCTGCACCGGCTTGCCGAGCTTGTGGCTCAGGAACTTTTCAAGAAACTGCAGGGGCGAGGTGTGGTCGAAGACTTGCGAGCAGACGCAGCCGCCCCGGCTCCAGGGGGAGGCGACGACCATCGGAACGCGAAAGCCCAGGCCGATGCTGCCGCCCCGGGCGTCGTGGGGGTTGGTGCGTTTCAGGTCGTCTTCAAGCTCGACGTACTCGGCGGCGAGGTCGATGTCCTTCGAGGCGCGGCCGGTCTCGGGGTGATTCGGCCGGGGCGATGCGAACGGGGCGATGTGATCGAAGTATCCGTCGTTCTCGTCGTAGGTGAGAATGAAAATGGTCTTGTGCCAGACCTCTGGGTTCTTGGTGAGGATGTCGATGACTTCGGAGAGATACCACGCCCCGTACCACGCCGAGCCGGGGTGATCGCTGAAGCGCTCCGGGGCGATGAGCCATGAGACGGTGGGCAGCGTGCCTTTGCTCACGTCTTCGCGAAACTGGTGGAGCACGTCGCCCTTGGGCACTTTCAGGCGGCGCTGGTGCCCGCTGTCGGCGTAGGTCAGCTCGGCAAGAGCGCGATAGTCCGGGTCCCCCTGGTTGGTGGAGAACGCCTTCTCGTGCAGGGCCTTCGCACGCGGGGGCAGGGCATCCCATGCCTGCTGCGTGAAGAAATCCATTTCGACCGCGATGCTTTTGGCTTCCGCTTGCAACTCGGCCACGCGCTTGTCGATCGCGTCGGCTTCCTTCTGCGAGATCCCCGGCGTGTGGCGGCGAAAGCTGGCGGAATCAAGCTCCTTGGGAATCTGCTCGGCGCGTTTGGCGATCCACTCGCGGTGGGTGCGGGCAAAGCGAACTTTGTACTGCTCGAACCACTCGATGGGGTTGTCGGTGAAGTTCGACAGCCACGCGTCCTCTTCGCCCTTGAGGCCCGAGTCGAGGCTGATCTCGTTCTGGTAGATCTTCCACGCGACGCCGAGGTCCTCGAGACGCTCGGGAAAGGTGGTCCAGTTGGCCCACTTGCCGTAGTCGATGTCCTCGTTGCGAACCAGTGCCGGCCCACCTGATTCGCCTCGAACCGTGCCCGACCAGAGATAGAGGCGGTTGGGCGTGGTGCCTGTGAGTGATGAACAGAAGTTCTGGTCGCACACTGTGAAGGCGTCGGCGAGGGCGTAGTAGAACGGGATGTCCTGCCGGGTGTAATAGCCCATCGTGAGCGGCATGTCGCGGTAGGCCGCGTTCCCACTGTGCTTGGCGGCCAGCCAGCCGTCGTGCTTGCCCCCGTTGGCCGCGTCCACCTGGTCGCTCCAGGAGTGGGGGAGGGAGCCCATCCAGGTGGACCGTGAGCCGTGGAGGTTGAGATGGAACGGGAGGAACGTCTCGCCGCCGGGGGAGGACTGGGCCCACACGGGGTTGGTGTTGGGGAGCGTCATGGCGCGGGGGTCGTTGAACCCTCGAACGCCGCGAAGAGCGCCGAAGCAGTGATCGAAGGAGCGGTTCTCCTGCATGAGGATGACGACGTGCTCGGCATCGAGGTAGGTGGATCCAGGTGCGGGCTCGATGTCGAGGGCCGCCTTGATGGACGCGGGAAAGGCCCCAAAGACGCCTGCGGCACCTGAAAGCAGCGCGGCCCGCTTGATGAAGTCACGTCGAGAATGCATGTCGATCTCCGAAAGGGAGTGGCCACGATCGGCCTCCGCAAACTCTATGGGTGGCCGTGCAGCCCCGCAGAAGTCGTCGTGCAGCGGGGTGTCGGTGCAACACTGGTGATTCCATGTGGGCGGCGGCTCGCGGTGAGCGGCCACTTTGGAAACTTGGGAAGTTTGGGAAGTTTCGCGAACTGCCGCGCGCCATGCTGCCATCACATGATATTTGAGATCGATGAATTTCATCCGATAGCGGGCATCCCCCCTTGTCAGGTTGGTTGAATGAGTTATTATTCATCCGTTGCCGAAAGGTGACCAGGAGACCGTCGGGTGCGTGTTGCCCCGGCGAGGAAGGTGGAGAGGCAGGAGTTTTCCAATGCGTTACGTTTCTTTCGGTGCCGTTGCTGCGCTCGCGATGGCTGCGGCCGCTCAGGGTTCGATCTTGTCCCCCGGTGTGTATCTTCTGGGTAACCACCCGGATGGGACGGAAGTGCCGCCCCCGTACGGTCTGCGTCTTGACGAACTCGTCGACGTGACCTCCGGCCACGACGTCTTCTCGTTCGACTTTGACCACGCTGGTTCGCTGGTGCAGTTGGTCGTCACCCCGACCACGCTGCGGATCGTGGGCAACGTGTACGGTGGCCGCGATGTCGGCTCCGCGTACGCGAACGATCAGTACAAGGGCTTCTACGGCATCGATTTCCTGTACAACATCGGTGTGGCCCAGGTGCCCGGTGATGATGACATCTATGTCCACACCGCGAACCACTCGAACTTCGGCTCCATTACCCTGCCCGCCGGTGCGAGCGCTGGCAATGGCACCAACATCGTCAATCTTGTCGACGAGCGTGGCAACCCCGACAACGGCACCTCGCTCCGCATCGGCAACGAAGACAACGACCTCGGCCACCGCGGCTTCGCCGGCGTCTCCGGTTGGGGCTGGATCAGCTACGTCAACGGCAACAACGACATCCATGTGACGTCGTCCGACTGGCTCTTCCGCGTCGTCCCGACCCCCGGTTCGGCCATGCTGCTGGGCGCGGGCGTCCTGGCGATCGGTCGCCGCCGCCGGTAATGCGGTTGGATGAGTTTCGAGCTTGATCAAGCCCCCTCGAAGGTTCGAGGGGGCTTGTGTTTTTGCGATTAACACCTGGATGCCCGTCGCTCGGGCTTCGGTCTAGTCCCTGGGTGCTCCGCGACGCGTGCCGAGAGCTTCAAGGACTCCGCTCCGGTGTTCTATGCCACGCGCCCCTTAGCGCGGGGCCATGATTCGGCTGAGCATGACTTCCGCGTCGGCTTCGAAGAGAACCTGGGTGCGATGGTTAAGGCGCAGGAACTTTTCGCGATCGGCCTGGTCGAGAAAGGCCATCAAGGGCTCGTAGTACCCCAGCGTGTTGAGCAGGCCGACCGGCTTGGAGTGAATGCCGAGCTGTGCCCACGCGAGAATCTCGAAGACTTCGTCGAGCGTACCCAAGCCCCCGGGCAGGGCGATGAACGCGTCCGCCAGGTCGGCCATCATCTGCTTGCGTTCGTGCATGGTCTCGACGATGGTGAGCTCGGTAAGCCCCGTGTGGCCGAGCTCGCGGTCCTTGAGGAGCGTGGTGATGACGCCGATGGCCTTGCCGCCGGCTGCAAGTGCTGCGTCGGCCACAGCGCCCATCAGCCCGGCGCGCCCGCCGCCGTACACGAGCGTCATGCCCCGGGCGGCGATTGCGCGCCCCAGCGCAAACGCCGCCATGGTGTACTCTGGGCGCCCGCCGTGGGAAGCGCCGCAGAAGACGCAGATGCGAGAGATGGAGCTCGGCATGGGGGGCGATGGTAACGGTAGGTCGGCTCTCCGAGCCGACCGAGTAGCCAGGGAACTGTCGGCTCGGAGAGCCGACGTACCCGTATCACTTCAACTGCACGCTGATCGCCTGCCCGTCCGTCCCCGTCCCCTCCATCACCTTGTCGTGCAGCACCACACGCACCGTGACCTTGCGGCTGGGCCTGGACATCTTGCCTTCGCTGCTCGCGAGCTTCACCGTCACCACGCCGTTGCCCAGCGCGGCCTCATAGGTGCTGAGCAAGTACTGCCCCTGCTGGTATTCCAGCCCGTCGCCGCCGTCTTCGTACAGCGTGCCGGTGGCCTTGCCACCGTCGTCCAGGCACACGAGGAGCGTGAGGGGGTCGAGGGGCTTTTCTCCCACGTACTGCTGGGCCGGGCCCATCGGCACGATGGCTCCCCCCCGCACCAGCAGGCGCGGTAGGTCGATGTTCTTGCTCGACTCGATCTCGCGCCACGTGCCCGTGGGCAGCGTCGGCACGCGCGAGCCATCCGGCACCATCTGCGGGGCGACGATCAGGTCAGCGCCGAGCATGAAGGCGTCGTCTTCGCTGCGCAGGGCCGGGTCCTTGGGGTCGGCAAAGAAGATCGGCCGCGCGACGGGAATCCCGTCGACCGAGGCCTCGTGGAAGAGGGTGTAGATGTAAGGCATCAGGCGATAGCGCCGGTTCAGCGCTTCGCGGCACGTGGCCTCCACCTCAGGCCCAAATGCCCAGGGTTCCTTGTTGATGTTTCCCTTGCCGGTGTGCCCCCGGCTAAAGGGCAGCATCGCGCCAAAGCCAAACCAGCGGGCGAACAACTTCGCGTCGCCGTTGCCCGCGAAGCCACCGATGTCCGGCCCGATGAAGGGCTGGCCGGAGAGGCCGACGTTCAGCGACATCGGCACGCTGTCTTCCATGTGGGCCCAGTCGGCGGTGTTGTCGCCGGTCCAGGTGGCGCCGTAGCGCTGCCCGCCGATGTAGTTGGCGCGGCTGAGCACGAAGGGGCGCTTGTCGGGGTTGATCGCTTGAATACCTTCGCGGGTGCCGCGAATCATCTGCATGCCGTACACGTTGTGATACCGCGCGTGATCGCCCTTGGCTTCGTCCCCTTGGGCTTTGCCATTGGGCTTGATCATCGCCGGGTCGCCCGCGTGCAGGTTGGTCTCGGGCATCGTCTTGGTGGGCACATTGAAGACGGCCGGCTCGTTCATGTCGTTCCACACGCCGCACACGCCTTGGGCCATGAAGTCCTTGTACAGCCCGCTCCACCACTGGCGCACGTTGGGGTTGGTGTAGTCGGGGTAGCGGCACCACCCGGGCCACACTTCGCCTTCGTATCCGGTGCCGTCGCCACGCTTCACCCACACGTCGGCCTTGTCGCCCGAGGACATGATGGCGTCGAACTTGGCGATCTCCGCGGCCCGGGCCTTGGCCACCTCCGGGCCCTCGGCGGCGAGCTCGGCCTCGGGACGATCACTGGGCCCGCGGGCGGTTCGGCTCTTCATGCCAGGGTCGATCATCCACACGGTGTGGAAGCCCTGGCCGAGCAGGTCGCTATTTAGCTTTTTGGGGTCGGGGAAGTAGCCGCGGTCGAAGGTGAAGATGCGGAAGGCTTCCATGTAGTCGATGTCGAACCAGATGACATCGCAGGGAATCTGGCGAGTGCGGAACTCGTCGGCAATCTCGCGGGCGCGCTTCTCGGGGTAGTAGGAGTACCGGCACTGGTGGTAGCCGAGCGCCCACTCGGGGGGCATCGGCATGGTGCCGGTGAGGTGGCCGAGTTCCTTGAGAACTTCCTGGGGCGAGTTGGCGTTGATGATGATCACCGGAAAGGCCGGGCCGTCAGCGGTGAAGCGGATTTCGTTGGGGGCGGTGTACGCGGTGTCGATGGTGCAGCGATAGGTCGTGTCAGCCAGGACGCCAAAGGCCGAGCCATCCGGGCGAACCGCGAGCACCCAGGGGTGCGACTGATAGAGCGACACCGCTTCGTCGCCGTAGCCGTAGGCGTCGGTGTTCCACGCCGTAGCGGTGCGACCGTTGCGCATCAAGGGGCCGGCGACTTCGCCCGTCCCGTACAGCGACGTGCCCTGGTCGATCGTGATGTGCACGGTGTGCTTGTTCCCCTCGTTGCCGAAGATCGGGGTCACCGGAAACTTGGGGGGCGCGGGCTTCTGCTCGGGTTCTCGGACGAGGGCGTAGGAGGGGTGAGCGGCTTCGCGGTCGGCGGCGGAGGCGTGAAACCGCACCGTGTGCTCGCCAATCGATTCCGAGACGGTTTGGGCAAAACCTGCGGAAAGACCGAAGATCGCGCCAACCTGCGTGACGGCGGCTGCGAAGAGGAGACGGGAGCACAACGAGCTGTTCATGGGTCGCATAACCAGTTTGTTCCTTGGGTGTGTGCGGGTATCGGGGCAGCATAGCGAACTTTTTTGGCGTTGGTTCGTTTTTAGGGTTCCCTCGGCGGGAATCCCCGGCCATACTGATGCCGACGGCCGATGTTGGAAGCGGCCTGGGAGCGATGCATGGTTCGTGTGCCGCCCTGCTGGCATGGCGCGGCCGGGCGAGTCTATTGACCGGGCGTCCGGCGGCCGAAGGGTGCTCGCACGGGATGGTCGGATGAAGTTTGAGTATCTGACACGGGAGATCGTGATGCGCAAGGCGACGTGGCTGGTGGCGGCGGCAACCCTGACGGCTCTTGGCGCTCCGGCGCTGGCGCAGATCACCAACGAAAGCCCTTCCCCCACCCTGCAGTGGTTTGAGTGCCCGTGGGCGGACATGGAACACCGGATGGGGGACTACTTCATCGCCGGCTATGGCTCGGTGTGGCTCCCCCCGGTGTCGCGCGGGTATCTGGACCCCAACGCCTCCCCCCAGAACAGCACCTCGGCTGGGTACGACGTCTTTGACCGCTTCAACCTCGGGAAGCCCGGCGCGACGACCGCCTTCGGAACCGAGGCGACCTTCGACGCGGTGGTCGCGGAGTTTCACCGTGCCGGCACCGAGGTGTATATCGACACGATTCTCAACCATAACTCCACCCGCCAGACCGGCGTGACCTTTCAGGCCAACGGCGGCTTCCCCGGCTTCTGGATGGCCTCGACGACGCCCATCACCAATAAGAGTTCGACCTCCAACTGGGGCGACTTTCATCCCGGAACCTCAGGGGGCTACTACCAGTCTGAAAACCCCGGGGGCTCGCGCTATTGCCTGCAAGGGGGCGACCTGGTTGCCTTGTGCGACATCGATCAGGCCAGCAACAACATGTTCATCCGCCAGCCCATCGTGGGTGGAAACCCGCTGAACCTGCCGGGGGGAACGTTTTTCAACAACCCAGACCCGGCCAACGCGCGGTTCTATCCGGACCCGGCGCTCGGGACCGACACGATCAACAACCCGGGGATGACGTCACCGGCGGGAGTGATCGGCTCGGGCGTGAACGCGGCGTTGTGCACAATCCCGGCGCGAACCGTGCCGCCCTCGCAGTTGACGGTGGGGCGATTCAACCTGAACAACCCGGGGGCGGGCGTGCCGGTGGCGGAAAACGCGACCGGCTACCTGCTGCGGTGGACGCAGTGGATGCTCGATGTGCACCATGTCGACGGCTTCCGGCTGGACGCCATCAAGCACGTGCCCAGCTGGTTCTTTGACACCTACTGGGATGCGGCGGTCTATCACCGCCGGGTGACGCCCGACGGGCGACTGGTGACGCCATTCAGCTTTGGCGAGAGCGTGGACAGCAATGACTTTGGATTTGACCGGTACATCAGGAAGCCCAACGGGCGCACGACCGGGCGATCGGTCGCTGGTGACGCCTTTGGCAATCGCGATCTGCTGGACCTCAACGGCGCGGGCGCTTTGCGCGACCTGGTGGGTGGCGGGGGCCTGGGCAGCTGGAACAACATCTTTGGCGCGATGCTGGACAACACCGATGACGGCTATCTGAACGGGTCGATCAGCATGGCCCACGTGTACAGCCACGACAACGGCACGGCGGGCGACGGCAACTCCAACCCGCCCACGCCCACGCCCCGCCAGCAGGGGTGGTTTGCGCACGCGTTCATGCTCATGCGCCCGGGCCACTCCATCGTCTATCACAACGGTCGCGGCATCGCCCGCACCAACGGCTTTTATCCGCGTCAGGGGCTGCCGGTGGCGCTGGGCACCGACAGCAACAACTTCACCCCCAACCCGGTCATCACCAAACTTGTGCAACTGAGCAACCAGTTCGGGCGGGGGGAGTATCAGCCGCGTTCGGTGGATGGAGACGTGATCATCTACGAGCGCAGCACGCCACTGGGTGGTGGGGCGTACAGCGCCAACTGCATTGTGGGCGCGAACGACCGGTACGACGCGGGGTATGACAGCCGCACGGTGGCGACGACCTTTCCAGGGGGCACGCGCCTGTACGAGTACACCGGCAACGCGACCGACGCAACGGTGGACCCCAACAACGAGATTTTCGACACCGTTGTGGTGGCGGCCAACGGCACGGCGACCATCCGGGTGCCGCGAAACGTGAGCTCCACGGGCATCGAGCACAACAAGGGCTTTGTGGTGTATGCACCGGCGATTCCTGCCGGCAGCGTGACCATCGTGGGCTCCACCTCGTCGCTCGCGGTCGAAGGAAATCAGGTCGCGCCGTGGCGGCGGCGGCAGAATGCGGTACCGGTGGTGAGCGGCAACAGCTTTGATATTCAGCTCACCACGACCAACGGCGATGCCGCCGCGGCGAACAACGACAACGCCGACGACAACGCCCTTTTCCGCATCGACGCGGGGTACACGGATTGGAATGGCAACGGGATCAGCGACATTGACTACCAGAGCGACGTGACGCCCGGCTACGAGCAGTTCGTCACGCAGCGCCAGCCCCTGTACAACACCGTCAACACGCAGGGGGTGTATCGCCAGAGCATCGACGCGACGCGGCTGGATGATGGCATGCACTACGTGTCGGTCGTCGCCTTCCGCCATCGCAATGCCGCCGAAAGCCCGATCTTCCGCGAGTTCCGCGTGCCGATTTATGTGGACCGCGCTGACCCGCAGGCCTCGCTGCTCAACCCCTCGCCGCTGGCGCTGGGCACGGTGCAGTACCAGTTCGCCGCCCGGGCGGCCGACCGGACGGTCTCGCGCGTTCATCTCATTTTGAACCCCGCCAGCACCGGCAACCCCTTGTCGCTGGCCAACAACAACAATCTCTCCACGCAGATCGACCGCTTTGATTGGACGCGCACGCTCACCGGGCTGCAGGCCGGGCCGAACACCGTGCTGCTGTGCGCGTTTGAGGACAGCGGCCGCGGCGCGTACCAGTACTACACGGTGTACGTCGGCAACTCACCCTGCGATCCGGATGTGAACCAGGACGGCAATGCCGATCAGGGGGATGTGGACTACCTGATCAACGTGGTGGCGGGGGGTGACAACCCCAGCAACATCGACCCTGATTTCAATCAGGACGGCAATGTGGACCAGGGGGATGTCGATTCGCTGATCGATGTCGTCGCGGGCGGGGATTGTCCGTAAGCGCCGGCGCGGCCCATCGGGCATGACCTGCCACGCGCCATCATCTGGCGAACGCCATCCAAACCTTTGGTGAAAGGCTCGGTCTCTGGGGGCGTTTCTTGCAAATCCCTCCAGATTCGTGCCGCACTTTTTCACGGGGCGCGGTATACAGGGTCGAGGACGCGGCACGTGGTTGGATGGCAACCGAAAGCGAGGGGCTTGAGGTCCGTCTGAGTCGCCGCCCGCAGCTCATTCTGGAGAACTGTGTATGTTGAATCGCGTGTGCGTGTCGCGTTTGGGCGGCGTGGCGGTTGCGTTGTCGTTGCTGGCCGGTGGCTCGGTTTCGCTCGGTCAGGCGACCTTCCAACTGCTCCCCACTTTGAACCCCGGCAATGTTGGTGGTGGCGCGGGCCTGAGCGTGTCGCCGGATGGATCCACCGTCGTGGGCTACACGGACTCGCCGATCGGCTCGCAGGCGTTTCGCTGGCGCCAAGGTGAGGGGATGATCGGCTTGGGCATCCCCACCGATTGGTTCGGTGAGGATTACACCAGCTTCTCGTCGGCCGCGTACGCCTGCTCCGAGAATGGCGACTTCATCGTCGGCGTCGTCACCGAGAACGAAAACGGCAATCTCAAGGGCTTCAAGTGGACGAGCGCCACGGGCATCGAGGATGTGAGCGTGCCCGATTTCCTTGGTTGCCGCGATGTGTCGACCGATGGCTCGGTGATCGTGGGTGAGGACTACTCGACCGGCGCGTTCATCAACGGGTATTACCTGACCGGCGACGGCATCATGCAGACCGGCTCTCCCAACACGCAGCGCCTGGTGTGGGGGTGCTCGGCGGATGGCACCGTCCTCGCCGGTTCGCAGGGCGCCTTTCCCAGCGAGGGCTTCATCTACACCGACCTCACCGGGCCCGTGGGCGTGGGTGACATTCCCGGCGGGGCGGCCAACAGCGGGTTCAACGCGATTTCGCTCGACGGAACGGTGGCCGCGGGCTTCGGGTCCGACAGCGACGTGCAGGGCCGGCAGTTTCAGGCCGTGCGATGGGACGCGACCAGCGGCATCGAGGGAATCGGCCGTCTGCCCGGTCG
This sequence comes from Phycisphaerales bacterium, assembly GCA_041661205.1. Classification (GTDB taxonomy): domain Bacteria; phylum Planctomycetota; class Phycisphaerae; order Phycisphaerales; family UBA1924; genus RI-211. Next base: position 12,131 of record JBAZUW010000026.1, on the reverse strand, counting down.
TAACCTTTCGAGCGCGTTCGCGGTCAATGGCGATGGCGGCGTGATCGTCGGCAACTCCTTCAATAGCGGCGACTCCCGCTCGCAGAAGGGGTTCATCTGGACGACTGGGGCCGGCATTCTCGACCTCGAGCAGGTGCTGCTGGACCAGGGCGCGACCGGCTTTGGCGGCTTCCACATCATCGCGTGCGAGGCGATCTCGCGCGACGGCCTCACCGTCGCGGGCATCGCGATGGACAACAACTTCAACCAGAAGGCGTTTGTGGCGCATCTGTCGAGCATTCCGGGCACCAACGCGTGTGATCCGGACGTGAATCAGGACGGAAACGTGGACCAGGGGGACATCGACTACCTCATCAACGTGGTTGCGGGCGGCAACAACCCCACCAACATCGATCCCGATTTCGACCACGATGGCAACGCGGACCAGGGCGACATCGACGCCCTGATCAACGTGGTTGCGGGCGGCGACTGCCCGTAAGTGACGTCTGTCATCACGACGCTCATCGAGCCCCGGCGATCATCGCCGGGGCTTTTTCGTTCCAACTCGCGGTCGCGCGACGGCAATGTGCCAACGCGGCCTTAGACGTGCCGCGCCACTTCTTCGGCCGACTTCGCCCCTGTGGCCAGCCGCAGAATATTGGTCTGGGTGGCGTCTGTGCCTTTGAGTTCGCCCTGCAGCTTGCCTTCGGCCATCACCAGCACGCGGTCTGAAAGCGCGAGGAGCTCGGGCATTTCGCTGGAGACCAGCAGCACCGCCAGCCCGCGATCCGCGGCTTCGCGAACCAGGCGATAGACCTCGCTCTTGGTGCCGATATCGATGCCGCGTGTGGGTTCGTCCAGGAGCAGCAGTCGCGTGTCTTTGCCAAGCCAGCGGGCGATGAGAAGCTTCTGCTGGTTGCCCCCCGAGAGCTCCCCCGGGCGCGAGGCGGGGGAGGCGGCCTTTACACGAAAGTCGGTCATCTTCTCGCGCACCAGCGAGCGCTCACGCACGCGGGCCCGCAGCCCCAGCGCGCTGGCCAGTTGCGTCATGAAGGGGAGCACGATGTTCTCGTCGATGCCGAGCTCAAAGAAGAGCCCCTGGCGGCGGCGATCCTCGGGTACGTAGCCGACACCCGCGGCGATGGCCGCCCGTGCCCCCTGGTGATGCGATGGGGTGGTGCCGCTGCCCGCGAGGATTGTCCCCTCACATCGCACCACGCCCCGGGCCAGGGTGTCGAGCCCGAAGATGGCATCGAGGAGCTCGGAGCGCCCGGCACCGACCAAGCCGCCGATGCCGACAACTTCACCCCCGTGAACTTTGAGTGACACACCGTCGAGCTTGCCGGGGGAGGAGAGGCCCTGAACTTCGAGGATGACCTTGGAGGCCGAGCCAGTGCCCGCGGCGGCGGCGCGCGCGGGGGTTTGGAGCCGCCGTCCGATCATTTGCTCCACGAGCGTGGGCTCGTCGATGTCCTTGACGATGTTGGTCGCAACAAACTTGCCGTCGCGCAGCACCGTGACGCGGTCGCACACCTGGAAGATCTCGCCCATGCGATGGCTGACGTAGATGATGGTGATGCCCAGGCCGGCCAGGTGCCGGGTGATCTCGAGCAGCCGGTCCGCCTCGGCCACCGAGAGCGAGCTGGTGGGCTCATCCAGCACAATCACCTTGGCCTTGCTGGCGCCATCGGCGGTGTTTTCGTCCAGAGCCGCGGCGATCTGGCAGATCTGGCGCCGCCCGGGGGAGAGCTGGCCCAGGGGTGCGCCGACGTCGATCCCGGGTTCGAGGGCGTGGACGAGGCGGGCCGCCCGTTCGTGCATCGCGCGAAAGTCGACAAAGCCGGCGCGGGAGGCGGGCATCTGGTGCAGGGAGAGATTTTCCGCGACCGAGAGATTCGGGCACTGGGCGAGTTCCTGGTGGACGAGGCGCACGCCAGCGTCGAAGGAGTCGTCGATATCGCCCGGGGTGAGCACACGCCCGTCGAGGGTCACGGTGCCCTGGTCCTGGCGATAGAGCCCGGCGATGGTCTTGCCCAGCGTGGATTTGCCCGCGCCGTTTTCACCCATGAGCGCATGCACTTCGCCCCGGTTGAATACGACGCTGACGTTGTCGAGCGCCTGGGTGATGCCGAAGCGCTTGGAGACATGCTGGGCGGTGAGAAATGCGGTGTCGGGCATCGGCGGGTCCTATCTCGGTGGCCGGCGATGTGCCAGCGACATGCGGGAGAGGATACCGACCGAAAGCCCGGGGCAAAAAAAGAAACCCCCGGGCACCGTCGCCCGGGGGGAGAGGGGTCGATCGCGAGTGATTTACCGCTTGCGGCGGGTGGCAACCAGGCTGCCGATGGCGAGCAGGGCGACCGAGCCGGGGGCGGGCGTCACGGTGCCGCCGGAGAGGTCCAGCCAGCCTTCGTGCGACGCGGACCAGTTGGAGAGGTAGCCGTCGGCGTTGTAGGAGGCGGTGAGGCCGGCGACGGGGTGGAACCACAGGCCGATGCGGTTGGGGTGAGCTGCGTCGTTGCCGTATTCGACGCCCGTCCAGTCGTTGCCGGCGGCGTTGGGGTAGAGTGGGGCGTGGGTGTTGATGAGGGTGGCGTCGATGTCGAAGGAAAGCGTGCGCTTGTTGCCGCTGACGTTGGTGGCGCTCAGGCTGTTAACAAAGGTGCTGGCGCTGACCGAGCTCATGATGCGGTCGGGGGCCTGCGTGCCGGCGGCGTTGGAGCCGTCGCGGTAGCTGGTCTGGTCGTTGTTGGCGTTGTAGTTGTAGACCGAGAGCTTGGGGGCGGAGAGGGTGCGATTATCGAAGTAGATGATCGCCAACTCGCCGGGGTGGCCCTTGGGGTTCGCGTTGGGCGAAACCACCAGGGTGAAGCCGTCGGTGATGCGGTTGTCGAAGGTGCAGGTCCAGGTGAACCGATTGGTGACGCTGTCGAACGTCGAGTGAATCGACGACAGCGCGCCGCCGTCGGCGTTGTTCGGGCCGCCGGTGCGGTCGTACGAATAGGTGATGGCGTGGGCGGACCCGGCGCTCGCCGCGAACGCGGCCAGCGCACCGATAACACAGAGCTTCATCTTGTCTCTCTCCTCTCAAGTACTGGTGCGGCCCTGGTACACAAAGGCCGCGTCTCTCTCCGGCATAGAACATAACTTCATGCGATGAACAGTCAATACGGCGCTACAAGTCTTTGCGCGAGGGTCACACTTTTCGGGGTTATCGCGCGTTTTCAAAGCGATTTCGGGGGGTTATCGGCGTTCATCGCCTCCGGCAGTGGTCTGGGCGGATGACCCCATACGATGGTTCATGATTACGACTCGCACCCCCGCGGGGACACGACTCCGCGCGTTGATGAATCAGAAGTGTGTGCCCGCCCCCGGCGCGTTCAACGCCCTGTGCGCCAAGGCAGTGGCCGACGCCGGATTCGAAGCCTGCTACATCTCCGGGGCCGCCACCACCGTGAGCGCTGGCGTGCCCGACATCGGGCTGCTGAGCCTGGAGCACTTCTGCCGCGAGATTCGCGAGGCGGCCGACGCGAGCGGGCTGCCCGTGCTGAGCGATGCCGATACGGGTTTCGGCGAGGCCGAAATGGTGCGGCGCACGGTGATCGAATATGCCCGGGCCGGGGCCGCGGGGTTGCACCTGGAGGACCAGAAGTTCCCCAAGCGCTGCGGGCACCTCGACGGCAAGGAACTCATCCCCACCGACCACATGATCGAAAAAGTCCAGTGGGCGGCCAAGGCGGCCCGCGACGCGAGCGAGGGGTTCGTCGTGTGCGCCCGCACCGATGCGCGAGGCGTCGACGGTTTCGAGGCCGCCGTCAACCGGGCCGCGGCCTATGTCCGCGCCGGGGCGGACATGATCTTCCCCGAAGGCCTCGCCAACGAAGCCGAGTTCAAGACGTTCGCACAGGCGATGCGCCGGCTGGACGGGCCCGACCCGCGCGGCGGGCCCTATCTGCTCGCCAACATGACTGAGTTTGGCAAGACGCCGATGCTGCCGCTGAGCGCGTTCGACGCGATGGGGTATTCGATCGTGATCTACCCGGTAACCATGCTGCGGGTGGCGATGGGAGCGGTGACGCGGGCGCTGGCCGAGCTGCGGGAGTCGGGCACGGCCGCGGGGCTCTTGGGGCAGATGCAGACGCGTCAGCAGTTGTACGACACGATCGGGTACACACCGGGCGTGCCGTGGGAGGCAAAGGTGTAAGCCTCGCACGCCCGGGATGAGCAACGCGAATCCCGAGATGGAACGGAAAGAGACGAAGTTCAAGAGCAGACGAGCACAACGTTTGACCGCAATAATGCAATCTCGCGACCGCGAAATCGCAACCCAGGAGCCACCATGACCACCGCCGCCATCAGCAAAGAACAGGCCGAAATGATCTACTCCCGCGGGCTCGAAGGCATCATCGCCGGCGAGACCAACATCTGCTCGGTCGAGCAGGGCGGGCTCTTTTACCACGGCTACGAGATTCACGACCTCGCACAGAACGCCACCTTCGAGCAGGTCGCTTTTCTGCTCCTCGAAGGCCACAAGCCCAGCGACGCCGAGCTCGCCCGCTTCAACGCCGAGATCATCGCCGAGCGCCCCTTACCCACGTTCGTCCGCACGTTCATCGAGTCTTCCGGCGGCTGGCTCGCCAGCGGCCGGGCCGTGCCCATGGACGTGCTCCGCTCCGCCGTCAGCCTGCTCGGCCACACCGACCCCGACGCCCAGGACAACAGCCCCGCGGCCAACCTCCGCAAGGCCAAACGCCTGCTCGCCAAAGTGCCCACCATCATCGGGCACATGCAAAACGTGATCGACGGCAAGGCCATCATCGCCGGCGAGCTGGGCGGCGACCCCACCCTCGGGCACGCGGCCAACCTGCTGTACCTGATGACCGGCCACAAGCCCGACGCGCAGGCCGCCAAAGTGGTGGATGTGTCGCTGACGCTGTACGCCGAGCACGACTTCAACGCCAGCACGTTTACGACGCGGGTCATCGCCGGCACACTGAGCGACATGCACGGCGCGGTCGCGGGGGGGATCGCCGCCCTCAAGGGCCCGCTGCATGGCGGCGCCAACGAAGCTGCGATGGAGATGCTCAAAGAAATCCGGGCGTATGTGGAGGCCGGCAAAGGCAGCGTCAACGACTTCATGCAGAACGCCTTCGCCACCAAGCGCAAGCTCATGGGCTTCGGCCACCGGGTGTACAAGAACGGCGACCACCGCGCCCCGATTCTCGGCAAGCTCGGGCTCGCGGTGGCCCAGAAAAAGGGCAAGGACTTCGTCCGCTGGTTCGAGATCGGCGATGAGGTCGAGAAGATCATGCTGCGAGACAAGAAGATCCACCCCAACGTGGACTTCCCCTGCGGCATGACGTACTTCACGCTGGGCATCCCCGTGCCGCAGTACACGCCGATCTTCGTGGCGGCCCGCGTGACCGGCTGGTGCGCGCACATCATGGAGCAGCACGCGAACAACCGGATCATCCGCCCCTTGAGCAAATACACGGGCGAGCCGCTGCGGAAGTGGAACGGCTGAGTTTCGTCGGCCGCGGCAAACGCACCAGACACGCCTGTGCCCGGTATTTTGCCGGGCATTTTCATGCGCAGTGGTCGCGGTTTCGGGACGTACCGGCATTTCTTGCCCAAACTTGCTGCGTCCGGAATTGCGCAATCGTCATGTTGGGGACACAATCTGCGCGCAATGTGCGGGTTGTCCGAACCGGAGAAGAAGAGAACGCGGAGATTGACCTTGTCAAAGCAGGCAATGTGGGGTATGTCGTAGAGGGGAGCACATGGATGTGTTCTGAGTTCGGCACCTGAGAAGTTGAGGTGAGCCGTGGCTAGGAAATCTGAAGACATGTCGCAGCGAATGGTTTTCACCACCGGTGAGGCCGCCCAGATTTGCAACGTGAGTCAGCAGACGATTATCCGGTGCTTCGACTCCGGGCGTTTGGCGGGCTTTCGCGTGCCGGGCAGCCGCTCGCGTCGCATCCCGCGAGATTGCTTGATCCAGTTCATGGAACGCAACGGGATCGACGCCAAGGTTTTGGACATGAAGGGCGACGCCGCCCCCAAGCACATGATCTTGATCACCGACGACAGCGCGTTGTCGCGGATGATGGAGCAGGCCGGGAATGCCGCAGGAATGAATGTGCGCATCGCCCGCAACGCGTTCGAGGCGGGGTTCATGGCCGCGGCACAGAAGCCGGATGTAGTCTTGATCGACGTTTCCACGCCCGGCGCGACCGAGATCTGCGGGCAGATCACGCGGGATGGCCCCGCGGGCAGCGCCAAGGTCGTGGGCGTGATGGGTGACGCGGCCACCGACATGGCGGGCGAAGCGATGAAGAAGGCCGGAGCTTCGGATCTAGTACGTGTGAAGTTGGCGCACGAGACAATCGTCGAAGTGCTGCGGGGCGTGGGGGCGGCACAGAGTTGATGCCTGAGATGGAAGCATGCCACGCGCCATACATGAACCTAGGCGTCAGGGCATCAAGACATCAAGGTTGAAACGCCTCGCAAAGCTCGATGAGCTGGCGGATTGACAGCGCCTCGGCGCGGTCGGTGGGAGAGATGCCCGCCGGCCACGGCTTGTCGCGCCCCAGCACCGCCCCCAACTGCTTGCGCCGCTTCTCAAAGAGCGTCTGCACAAAGTCCGCGAGCTTCCGCGGCTGCGCTGTCAGCGGCGTTTCCAGCGGCGTCAACGAGACCATCGCGCTGGTCACGTCCGGGCGAGGCCAGAAACACTCTCCGGGCAGCTTGGCGATGATCTTCACGCTCGACACCGCCTGGGCGATGACGCTGATGGTGCCGAAGTCCTTAGAGCCCGGTGCGGCGGCCAGGCGCTGGGCGACCTCGAGCTGGATCGTGACGAACTGGCCACGGCACGCCGGCGTGTCGGCCAGCAGCGCGAGCATCACGGGCGTAGCCGCGGCATACGGCAGGTTGCTCACCAGCTTGAATGGCCCTGAACCAAGCGCCGCGAGCAGTGCGGGGGCGAGCTCGTGCTTGCTGGCGAGGCAATCGCCTTCGACGAGGGAAAAGTGAGTTTCGGTTGCGAATCGCTCGCGCAGCAGAGCCGCCAGACCACGGTCGATCTCGGCCGCGACCACGCAAACGCCACGGTGCAGCAGTTCTTCGGTCATGGTGCCGGTGCCGGGGCCGATCTCGAGGACGGTGTCGCCGGGCGAGAGGTTGGCGGCGTCCACCAGCTTGCGGATGAGGTTGTGGTCGGTGAGGAAGTTCTGCCCGAACTGATGGCGGGGCGAAAGGCCGCGGGCTTCGAGGAGGGCTTTGATCTCGGCGAGCGTCTGCATGTCACCACGCGCCGGAAAGAATGTTGTCGATCGCGTACGCCACGCCGTCTTCGTCATGCCGCCGGGTGTGGCGCTTGGCGGCCTCGCGGATGAGCGGTACCGCGTTGCCCATCGCGATGCCCAGCCCCGCCGCGCGGATCATGCTCTCATCGTTCACCTCATCGCCGATGGCCGCGATGCGCCCGGGAGCAATCTCCCATTTGGAGGCCAGGTGCGAGACGGCGCTCCACTTGGTGGCGTCGGCGTCGAAGAGCTCGAGGATGTGCAGCGATCGACCGTCGCTGAAACGGCTGGCGTGCTCGGGCGCGACCACGGCGGGGAAGCTGTGAACCTGAGCCTTGCCGGCGGCGGCGGCCAGCAAATCAGCTTTCAGACTTGCCAGCGCCGCCGAATCGCCGCACGCGCCCACGCGCACGGTGTGCTCTGGGTGCTCGTCGTCGTGGATGCGATCGATGTAGCGGACCTTGATCGACATGTTTTGAAACCACCAGGTGGTCACCGGGTCCAAGGGCAGCCGCTGGGAGCCTTGAACGACGAGATAGTCATAGCCGGCCTCGGACGGATCCTTGAGGACGAGGGCGGCGTGTCCCATGGCATTGAGGCGGTCCACGGTATCGTGCACCAGCGCCAACTTCACCGGGAAGCGTTTGAGGGTTTGGCCGCCTACCGGGTCGGCGATGATGCTGCCTCCGGCGACCACCACGGGGTCAGTCTGGCCGATGGCGCTGGTGATATGGCGGCACTCGGCCAGCCCGCGCCCGGTACACACGACGGTGCGCACCCCCGCCGCCCGAGCCGCGTGAACCGCCGCGAGGTTGGCGTCGGAGACACGCCCCTTGGCATCGAGCAGGGTTCCGTCGAGGTCGATGGCGATGAGGTCGTAGCGAGGTGGCACGCGGTGGCAGCGTAGGAGGGCGTGCGGAAGCACGGCAAAAAGCAAGCCGCCGCCGGTGGTTTCCCATTCGGCGGCGGTGCTCAAGAGAGAGTGAGTGAACGCGGGTTACGGGCAGTTGCCGCCGGCGACGACGTCAATGAGTGCATCCACGTCACCCTGGTCGACGTTGCCATCCTGGTTGAAGTCCGGGTCGATGCCCGAAGGGTTGGGCGAACCGGCGACAACGCCGATGAGGTAGTCCACGTCGCCCTGATCGACGTTGCCATCCTGGTTCACGTCGGGGTCGCAAGGCGGGGCGAACTGGTCGCGGTCGTAGGCGTCCCACTCGCCCACCCGCTCGTAGGTGCCGTCACCGTCGAGGTCGGCCTCAAGGACGACCAGGTGCCCGGCGATGTGGTTGAGGCCGATCAGTACGCCGATGATATTGACATCAGCGCCGCCGCCCGACGGAATATTGGGGATGCTGATGAGCTCGGGCGTGCCAGGCACCCTGCCGTCAAGCGAGATGTATTTGAGGTCGGCATTGCCGTCGCCGTCCTCCACATGCACACGGACGCTCAGGGTGGCCGCGGCGGACTGCTGGTTGGTGAAGTGGACGGGGAAGAGCACGCTGGAGTGCGTCGGGAATGGCACTCGAGGTGTGGAGCTGGAGAGGTCGAAGCACCAGGTGCGGGCATCCACCACGCGCCCTTCCGCCGTGACCGACTCGCCGGTGGTGGCGTCGGTGATGAAGGTTTCGTAGCAACTGGTAGCCCCGGGGAACGTGAGCCCGGCGGGACGTTGGATGGTGACGGGCACGCTGACGCACCCGCCTGCGGGGACCATCACGCTGCCGATGGGCGGGGCGAAGTTGGTGGGGCCGGCGACGGTGCAGCCGGGACCGACGGGCGTGCCGCCGAATGAATAGTTGTACGTGTGCGCCACGGACGAGTAGTTGCAGATCTGCACGCTGCTCGAGACGGAATTCTGCCCGGCCTCGCAGAAGCGCGCCGTGTACCCATGGACCTGGGTCTTGCACTTGCCGTCCTGGCCGGCCAGGTAGACATCATTGATCTCCGCGGCCGTCAGCGCCCGGCGGTGGAACTCCACTTCGTCGATGCCGCCGACGAAGAAGCCGTTGGTCGGGGGGGCCCCGGAGCCGGCACCGATGCGGAAGGTAGTGCCCGACGAGTCGTGACTGCCGGCGGCAGCGCCGATCCCCATCGCGGGGCTGGCGGTGCCGTTCACGAAGAAGACGACGGTGTTGCTGGTCCCGTCAAAGACCATGGCCGTGTGCGACCATGTGAGAGGCGTGACGGCCAGCCCCGAGTTGATGTTGACGGCGTTGGCGCCGTTGCCGATCTGGGCCCACAGGTTGCCGTTGAAGATGAACATCGCGTACCCCTTGCCGTTGGTGGCGAAGAGGTTGTTGCTGAACTTGTTGACGATCATGCCGACGTTGGGCTGGGTGTTGCGCGGATTGACCCAGGCATCGAGGGTAAAAGAACGCTGGCCCGGGTTGATGCTCGGATAATCGGGCACGTCGGTGTACTGGGTGCTGTTGTAGTTGCGGGAGTTGTCGACGAAGCTGCCGATGATGTGGGCGGGGGCGTTGACATCGACCCCGTTGAACGCCGGGTTGGCGACGTTGGTGGCGACGACGCCCGCGGGTTCATCCAGCGGCACCCACAGGGACATACCGGTGGGAGGCGTGACGCAGCCGTGCGAGCGGTTGCAGATGTCCGGGTGTTCGATCTGCAGTTCGCGGAAGATGATGCCGATCGGCACACTGTTGTTGATGGTCACCGGCTGCAGCTGGACAGGGCGAACTCCCTGATCAAACACCTGCGTGAAGGTGCCCGAGACGTCGCACTGGAAGTTGCTGGTGCCCAGCGCATTGGTCTTGCTCAGCCAGAAGTCGGCGTTGGCGCCGAAGTAGTTGTCGGCCCGAGCGCCAAGCGCGAAGCCCCCGTCGGGCGTGGGGATGACTTCGTTGACCATCTCCGGGCGATTGGGGAAAGAAGCGTTGGAGAGCAGTCGCCGCCAGGTGATGGTGCCGTTCTGGGCGACCCGCATGATCTCGCCGTCGGAAATGCCGGTGGTGGGGTTGACCGGCGAGACGCCGCCCAGAATGAAGTCGCCCGCGGGGTTGGCGCGAATCGACTGGGGGGTCACGAGCGAAGGGGTCGTGAACTCCCAGATCGGGTTCCCGGTGTTGGTGACAAGCAGGGCGAAGGCTCCGGGCTGGTTGTTGGCATTGATATAGCTTCCCGTCGCGGCCAGGCCCGTGAAGTTCGCACCAGTCGTGAGCGAACGCGAGAGGTCCAGCGACTCGCCAGCGTAATCGCCGGGCAGCGTGAAGTAGGAGTTGGCCCACTGAGGAGGCACGCACGGGGTCGACTGCGTGCGCAGCAGCAGCGATTCGCGAGGGAAGTTCGGGTTCCGGCGCGTCCACCCGACGATGCTGAAGGTGCCGTCGGCGTTCTCGCGCACGTCGTTGAAACTCGTCAGCCCCAGCGAACCGAACGCGGCGTTGAAAAACTCACAGCCGCTCAGCTGGAAGCCGGACTTGTCGGTGGTGATCAGCACCCCGCCCAGAGGCACCGGGCCGATGTTGCGCCGGCCGATGATGACGAACCCGCCCCCCGAGCGCTCGCGGATCACGGTGCCGCCCTGGCCGGTGAAGCCCGCGGCGTCGTACGTCTGGCACCACATCACCGCGCCGGTCGCGCTGTTGACCTTCATCGCGAAGATGCCGTTGGTGGTGCCCGCCGGTGGCGTGATCTCGCCCGCGATCACGTAGTTGCCGTCGCTGACCACCCGCACACTCTGGGCCGACATGATGGCGTTGGCCCCGAATGGAGAGTTGTAGAACCAGGTGGTGCCGATCTGGTTGCCGAACTTGTCGGTGCGTACCAGCATGACCGAGCGTGTGGCGGTCAGGTTGAACGAGTCACCCACCGCGACATATCCCCCTTTGGGGGTGCGCTCGATCGAGGTGGCGTACTCATTCATTGATGTGACGAACAGGGTTTGAAACGTGGTAGGTGCGCCCATCGCCTGGGTGGCCCCCGCCAGCAGCGTCAACGCCAACGCACGACGGAACGAAACAAGATTTTTCGCCAAAGCGGTACCGTTCATGATTGCTCCCCTTTCCGGACACTTGAAACGAGTGCGGGAGGCCCCTCCTCCCCGCTATAAGTGGGAGCGATAACCAGGAGCGAATAATCACATGCGAATCACCAAAGTCCGGAAATCTTCATAAACCCCGCACATCCGTCGCCGGTACCATCTGCACGCATGCCCATTTTCCTTCGCTGGTTGCTCCGCCTTGGCCCATCCAACCCGATCGCGGTCCGTTTGGTACAGAACGGATCGCGGCGGCCCCGCCACCTGTACATCCGGGCGACCTACCTCGCCGTGCTGATCATCGTGCTCCTGTGGCTGCTGCTGCTGGGGGCCGGTGGGCGCAACAGCCTGGGCTACCGGGAGTTAGCCGAGGCCGGGGCGCGGGCGTTTACCTACATCGCCTACCTGCAGGTGCTGCTCATCTGCGTGCTGGCACCGGTTTTCATGGGGGGCGCCATCGCGCAGGAGGCGTCGCCCCGAACGTGGGAAGTGCTGCTGACGACCCCCATGACGGCCAGCGAAATCGTGCTTGGCAATCTATTTGGGCGATTGTTTTTCGTGCTGGCGCTGCTGTTCTGCTCGCTGCCTCTCTTCGCGCTGTCGCAGTACTTTGGTGGGGTTCCCAGCTCGGCGGTCTTCGCGAGCTACCTGGTGTCGGGCGGGGCGGCACTGCTGGTGGGCGCGGTGGCGATCGCCCTGTCGGTCAGCAGGCTGGTCGGCAAGCGGGCGTTCTTTGTGTTTTATGTCGCGATCGTGACCTATCTGGGCGTCACGATTGCAATCGATGTCGCGATGCGCAATGCGTTGCTGGGTGCGGTGAACGGCAAGGCGTGACGCTCATGACC
>JBAZUW010000025.1:0-24558 GCA_041661205.1 Phycisphaerales bacterium | reverse complement strand
CGGGTCGGCAAGCCCCGCAAGGCCGAGGTTGTCAGCCACTACACCGTCGAAGAGATGCCGAGCCACGGCGGCGACGCATTGACCGAGCACAGGACCAGCGGCGCCCAGCCCTTTCGATGTCCCAAGGACGTGTATGACGCAGCGGCCAAGGTTCTTGCGGGCGCGATCGCGCCGGTGAAGTTCACTGAGGTCCAGAAGGGCGTCGAGACGCGACTGAAACGCGTCGTGCCGATCTACCAGATTCGCCTCGTCCTGCGCTTTTGGTCAACGGCCGGGCTGCTGCAGCACCGACGAGCGCGATTTGTGGCGAGGGATGCCAACCGGATCGAAAGCCAAGCGGCCACCTCATTCAATGAGGTTGGGCGGCGGCCGCACGTGGTATAACCCGACTCATCCGACGATTGCGCTACGAATCTCGTCGCACGATGCCGCGGTGGGTCTTGCCGTAGTGCTGAAGTCTCAGGTTGATGATTTGGACCGCCTCGGTCGCCGAGTTCGCGCCGAACACGCAGTCGCTCCCATCGCTCGTTCGCACACGCTGGTCGATTTGTTGATCGGCTACACGGCCGCTCCATCCCTCGACGCGCATGCCGACGATGAGACGCTTGTAGATCCAAGCAAGGCAGATCTCAGACATTGTGCCCGCTCCCCCGCCGATCGCGATCATGGCGTCCGCGTGGGCCACCACCGAGTTGCGGACGTGATCGAGACCGGAGGGGATGACGATGTCGACGTGAACATTGGCCTCGGCGGGATCATGCCCTGGCAGTACCCCGATAGTGTCGCCTTGGGCGTATCGGCTCGACGACTTGGCCCCACGGCAGGCTGATTCCATGACGCCGCCAAGTCCACCGGTCATCACGCGGTAGCCCGCGTCAACGAGTGCACGGCCAATCTCCTCGGCGAGCACATCCTTCGGTGAACCGGCAGAGACCACGGCGTCGCCAACCACTGCGACCACCTTACGACGGTTTTCGGACTTCATTGAGGAGCCTCCTGTTGCGACGGCTTGGTGCCCGAGAGTCGGAGCGTGCCCTCCTCACGTTCCGCTCGATCAAAGGTCGGATCAAATGGTGCATGCTCAATGCCGATGAAGCCTGCTATGTCAAGCTGATTGGAAAGGCTCTGCCGGTCATACGCGAACAAGTGCTCGCCGAAACGATCTCGGAAGTGGTAGTTCAGGTGTTCGATCGGCAACTTGACGTCCGGTGGATGCCATCGCTCCCGAGCAATCCGAAAGTACACCGCATTCTCGCCCTCCACGTACGCCCGAATGGCCTTGTCTGAATCCGGCACGCCCACACGGATGGTGCCACCTGGAGCCAGCACGCGGTAGCTCTCCGCGAGCACGTGCAGTGCTTCGTCCGGATAGGTCACGTGCTCAAGGACGTGCTCAAGGCGGACCTCAACTAACTGCCCGTCCTGGACCGGCCAGCGTGCGCGAATGTCAAACATGACGTCGGCGTGTCGGTACAGGTCGGCGTTGATCCACCCGGGAATGAGGTACTTGCCGCACCCAAGGTTCAGTTTCTGGCCTTGGAAGTTCACGCGACGCGCCTTCCAACACCCGAGACGGTGGCGTGCCGAATACCTGACCTCACGCAGGAGTCCACGAAGTGACCGATCAAGAGGTGATCGGCGTATCGGCCGTGAGCTCGTGGTGGGATTCATGATCTCACCTCCTCGCACGTCCAGGCGTCGATTTCGTCGTAAGGCACGAACACGCCAGCAAGGTACGGCACCGCGGTGGTGCGGATGCCTCTCAGAGAAGCCAGGAATGCCATGATGACAAAGTCGTGCGTCACAGCCACAACTCGCCGAGCGCTTGTCCGACGTGCGGCTGCGGAGACGTCCCGAATGGCCCGCAGAACCAGTTGGTCGCAGGGCACGAGGACTCCGGGCATGAGCGAGCCGTCCATCCACGCCCCCATCAGGCCCGCCCACCCCAATCGAGCCTTGACGAGTTCATAGACATCGCGATCGGCAACGCGGAAATCGACAAGCGAGTCGAGGACCGTCAGCGATTGTTCATCGCTGCCGGCTCCGTGGGCAACCGCCTTGGCAGTCTGCACGGCCCGCAACACAGGACTCGACATGAACGAGACGCCGCGACCCAGCCTGCGTCCAAGTGACTCGGCCTCTTCGTGGCCATTCGCGGTGAGATGCACGGCGTCCTTCTGCTCGGCGCTCAATCCGGCGAACGAGGGCCGTTCACCATGCCGCACGAAAAGAACTCCGCCGCCCTGCCCCCAGAGCGCGCTCGTGATCTGCCCCGGTGAAAGAGGCACAAGAACATCGCTGGGGGTACGCGGGCGGCGGGGTCTTTTTGCGACCAACGCTGCGATCTGAGACTCCCGGTCTGGCCGATCGGCCCCCTTACCCATGCCGGACGGTTCGTAGAGGTACAACGGCTCGCGGATCCAGACCCGTCGCTCGGCCATCTCGACGATCGGCAGCATGAAGCTCCAGTCGACCGCGATGTCAGCGTACCGGTCGCCGACACGCAGCTCGTGGTCGGGGATTGCATCGAACAGATACTTGCGGAAGGTGCGCAAGTGCTGCCACACGTTTCCGCCGCGAGCTTGCCGTGGGGAGTCAAATGTGACTGGATACTCCACGTGCTTGTCGGTGCGGAGCATGGAGCCAACCGTTACCTGTGCGCCCTCCGCGTACGCATCGGCCACGCGATCGAGCACCTTGGAACCGAGAAGCGCATCGTCCAGATCAAGCGTGACGATCAAACTGTTCGAGTTCGTACACACGTGGCGGATCGCGAGCGTCATGTTCGCGATCTGACCTCGCCGTTCTCTGGGTTGTATCAGCGTGACCCGATCATGCCACGGCTTGACCGCAAGCTGAAGTGCCTCGCGCGAGAGTTGCTCGGAGCCGTCGTCGATGATCACGGCCCCCCAATCCGAGCGCTGCTGGGCTCCGATGGACTCAAGACAACGCGACAGTCGACCGGGCAGCACATTGCGACCAGTAATCACGAAAACGAATGGCTCCGCGCGATGACGAGGTACCCAAGCCAAGGGGCCACCGACCAGATCAACTCGGCCGGTCTGAGCTTCAGGCACCGAAAACTTCTCGATCAGATCGAGCATCAGCATCCAATCCTGATGGCTCCGTTTCAAGTCGTTTGGGGGATGCACGAATGCGGTCTGAGTAGAAGCTCCGCGGAGCGAAGCGATCCGTCCGCTCTTGACGGCTTGATCGATCGCCCTGTGCCAAGACAGCGACGGGCGACCCGCGCTGAATGGGTTCACAAACGGCCGCGCTGCCAGGAGTCTCTGGCGGTGGAGCAGGCAGCCGCGCACCTCAACGCGCCAGGGCGTTCCATCATGATGAGCAGTGAATCTCGCGTCGGCTCGTTGGGGAATGCTGAGCGATGCGGATACGGCCTTCGGATCGCCTTCGATCGCCTGGATCATCTCGGCTAGGTAATCGTCGGTGTGAGACGTCCTCTGAACGAGAATGTCCGAGTCCACCTGTAACACGTACTCGCCCACACACTGCCCGAAAGCCAGGAGCGGAGCGACGAGCGGTGCGCCGTCAACGCTGTGGGTGCTGTCGTGCTCAAGACCAAACCACCGCTCCATCACCGCGCGGGCGTCCACTCCCGGCCCCGGGCTTGCGAGGACGCGGTCGATGACCCCGCGGGAACGCAATCGGTCCGCCGCTTGCAGGAGTTCCTCAAGGCTGGCTGATGAGTGCTGGCGAACGAAGCCATCTCGGAGGGAGTCGACGACGAGCACTCGCTCGTCGAAGACTCTTGGCCCTTCGAGTTGGCGGACGAGGTGAGTCACCTGCCGTTCAATCGTGGCCGCCTCCATAGCGCAGGTCTTGATCACGAGCGACACCCTCGGGGCGAGCGGCTCGACCCGTACAGGCCGGCACACGAGAGTCAGGAAGTCAGAGGCGGGCTCGAATCGCTCCGTATCGATCGTGTCACTGGCGATGCGGCGTTCGACACGCAGACCATGCCGCATGAGGTCTCGTTCGATCTTCACGAGCGGCCGATGGAACTCTCTGCGTCCAGCGCCGGTTTCGGCGTTCTCGACGTACCAGAAGGAGTCGTCATAGCACTTGCCAGCGGGGAGTTCTCGCTTGCGATGGAGATTGGTGGGCCCGCCAAACGTCGCGATTGGATGGCAGAGCGTGACCACGACTAGGCCATCTGGCTTCACCGCGGCGCGTAGGTCGGCAAGAACCTGCTCGTACGCTGCGTCTTCGCCGAGCTCGCAAAGAACCAGCGACGAGAGGACAGCGTCATAGGGGCCTGCGTTCATCGCGGAAAGCCGATCAGAGGTCAGCGTCAGACACGACGGGATGGCACCGCAGACTCGATCGTCAGCGAGCTAGCCTCTGACATCAGCGGGCGGAACACGGGCTCACCTGCCAGCAACCGGCCCACTCGGCCTGCGATCGTGGTCAGCGCATCCGCGTGGGTCGCGTTTTCGGCTGATGGCTTGAGTGCGAGTGGAGTCTCAAGGTGATCCGTGCGCCGCGCCAGGTCGTAGTAAGTGTCCCGAAGCGAGAGCCGCGTCGCTGCATCGTCCGCGGTCGCGTCGATCCAAGGACTGTCAGGAGCTTGGCTCTCCCAGACCGCCACATATTGAGCCAGATCGAGCAACTGCATGCGCAGCGTTGCTGCGAAGGGAAGGGGCGCAGCGCCTGTGTCGGGCCCGATCACAATGTCCACGCCGTGATCACGAAGCGCAATGAGCGCACCGATGTCCGGACTCGCTCTCTCTACTGAGAGTCCAGCGGCATCGACCGAAACCGACAGCCGCTTGTCGTCGTCAAGAATCCACGCTGCCGCGCCGGGATGGCGTGCTGCCAACTGCCCGACGTAGGTGTTGAGTACCGTGCGTGATACCGCTATTGGCATCCGCTGGCGTGACGGATCCGGCGTGTCAACGAGAGTCCCCTGAGCCCAGTCCTCACGCTGGTGTTCAATCGAGATGAGCTCGATTGCAAGGCCTTCGGTCTGATAGCGACGAACGATGTCATGCAGTGGGCGCATGCCATCCTTCGGGATGGGACCGTTCTCGACGACGACCACGGTCACGGCCGACACGTCGGGACGGGACTTCAAGCCGACGATGTCAGACAGCAGTCCCTCGATGTGAGGCTTGGGTATGGCGTCGGTGACGAACCCGATGACAAACTCCAGCGATCGTGTCGAAGGCACGAGAGGCGGGATCTTCGCCTCTGGCAGCACAACGGGCTCTGGCGGCCGCCAACCAGAAAAAAACTCGAAAGCCCTCGCGGCTGCAGCGTCTCTCGCGGCAGAGTCGAAGCGGCGCGCGTACTTCCGCCAGAACCGAGTGAGTCCATCGTGCTTTGCCGAAGAATGCGGCGAGGTGAGGCGGTCTTGACGTTTGTCCGCATAGTGATGCACGGTGTGTTCGGAGGTCGAGCCGAATCGGAGCGACGCCAGATCCGCCAACCGGATGCACAGATCGCGATCGGTGCAACTCGGCAAGTGCTCGTCGAAAGCGCCAGCCATGAGCATCATGTCGAGCCGAACGAACAAGTTCGAGCCCTGGATGTGCTGGCCCCTGATGAACTGCTCGCGGGCACAGAGCTCGTCGGGAATGGAGTGCGGGTGCCCAGGACCATCAAGCGACTCGTGTCGGAGGAGGCCCGACGCGACCATGTTTAGATCACGAGAGACTGCGGCGTCGAGGCATGACTCGATGTGCGAGGGCGTCCAGGCATCGTCATCGTCCAGAACGGCTACGAACCAGAGATCGGCCGACCGAGAGATACCCGCATCGCGGTGCAGTTGGTCGATCCCGGTGTTCCATGCGCCGGCTGCACGTGCCGGGGTGCGCCGGTTGCGCATCACGGTAACGCGAATCCGATCACCACACTGCGCCTGAAGTTGCCGCGCCAAGTCGGCCAGATCTTGATCAGGCATCTCTTCCTTGGTCCTATCCACCACGATCACGAGCCGGTCAGGCATTCGCGTCTGGGCGAGGATCGAGGGGATTGCCCGCTCACGGAGCAGGTCGAATCTGCCGCGGGTGGCGATGAGCGCAACGACAGCGTGGCCGCTTACGGACTGTGGACGAGTGTCCATCGGTAAACCTCCGATGAGCGAGGTGGGAATCCGCTGACGCCGCCATGCAGAAATGCATGGCTATGCCTTTTGGACACATCCCTCGATCGTCGGACTAGCCGCGTGCAGCTCGCTTGAGCTCGGCCGCAGGAGAGATCCCGTCGCTCATCGATTCGAGATCCGAACCTCGCCTCACGCTGCCATCCGGCAAACAGGGAGTCACAGTCAGCAGAAGATGCTAGGAACTTGGTCATCTGGACGTCAAAATCTGGGGTAGCAAGTAGAGTTCACCATTCGCCACGCCAGTGTTTCTGAGGTCGTTTCGCTCGATAGGCTGTCAGAATGATGCCGTCGCTGGAGATCACCACCGCAAGGTTCTCTGCCTCGATGGCGCGATGTCCGACCAGCGCCTTTGCGGCTCTCAGAGCCCGCCGGCTGAGGTATGCGACCTCGCATCCCTTCCCGGCGTAGAACCACTCGCCGAACTCGATCGCGAGTTGTACCGCCCACTCGCCAATACTCCGTTGCTTGAGCCGTTCGCTTGCGTGAACGCTCACAACGAGCATTGGCTTCCGTTCTCGGCGCCGGCGTTCACGTGAGGAAACGAGCGCGACATCGTCGCACTGATCCGACCAGGTTGTGGTAAACACGATTTGCCCTGCCGCGATGCCAGCGGTGCTCAGCGGAAGTCCGGCTACACGCCAACTCCGTATGGTCATCGCAGCCCAGATTTGCGTGCGGGGCTGCGAGGGGCGGAGACCACATCCCTCTTCAAGGGTCAGATGCAGCGGGCGGGTGTTCGACCCGGGGTCGGCGTTTCAGGACATTCATCGCATTCCTGATCGACCGACTTTCTCGCTAGCACTCCAGGAGAGGGAGACAAACTGAACGCTGAGTTATACCCGCTGACCGGGTTTGGGTTCCCAGATTTCCGTTCGCCGCAAACAAACTAGGCACGAATGGCACCGGGGCAGTTCCGGGGCAACGGCACGTGACTCGTGCACGACCCCTCGCGCAAGTGCCTATGAAAACAGCCCTTGCGTGAGCAAGGGCTGTCGAAAGCGGAGAGGGGGGGATTCGAACCCCCGAAACGGTTACCCGTTTACGCGATTTCCAGTCGCGTTCCTTCAGCCACTCGGACACCTCTCCGGCGAAGCGGAGGGGGAGATTAGGCGCACCAAGCCGCGGCTGCGATTCCCTTCGCCCCCGTCCGCGATCCCTCCCATGCCGCGGGCCACCCCGCGACGCCGGGCAAGGTCCCAACCGATACGCTGTGCACCTATGTTTGCCGGGTTGGCCTAGCTTCTAGGCCGACGGTCGTACGCCTACCTCCCGGCGGCTGTGCCTCGCCTCATCCGTTTTTTCTCTTCCGTCCCGTAATCCATCACCCACCCATGAACGACACCCGCCCCCGCATCCTGACTGGCGACACCCCGACCGGCCGCCTTCACCTGGGTCACTGGGTGGGCAGCCTCGAGCGCCGCGTGCAGCTTCAGGACAAGTACGACTGCTACTTCCTGCTCGCCAACATGCACGCCTTCACGACTCGCTTCGAGACCCCTGCCGACATCCGTCGCGACACCATCGAGATCGTCAAGGACTGGATCGCCGCGGGCATCGACCCCGAGCGATCCACCATCGTCCTGCAGACCGAGATTCCCGCCATCGCAGAGCTCACCTGGTTCTTCGCGATGCTGCTCAGCTTCAACGACGTGATGGGCAACCCCACCCTCGCCCACGAGCTCGAGACCAAGGGCCTCAAAGACAAGTACAGCTTCGGATTCCCGATGTACACCGTGGGCCAATGCGCCGACATCCTCGCCTTTCGCCCGGAGCTCGTGCCGGTCGGCGAAGACCAGGCCCCGCACATCGAGATGTGCCGCAAGGCCGCCCGCAAGTTTGACCAGCTTTACTGCAACATTTCCAATCGCACCCCCGACGACGACTACGCCAAGGCCGGGGGGGTCTTCCCGATACCCAAGGCCCTCATCGGGCGCGTCGGCCGCCTCCCGGGCATCGACGGCGGCAACAAAATGTCCAAGAGCCTTGGCAACGCCATCTTCCTCAGCGATACCGAAAAGGAAGTCCAGAAGAAACTCAACAAGCTCGCCAACCCCACCCGCGACGCGGCCAACGTCCCCGACCTCGCCACGGGCAGCCTCTTCGCCTTCGTCGATGCCTTCATCACCGACGAAACCCACAACGCCGACCTCCGCGCCAAGTACCTCAAGGGCGAACTGATGGACGGGCACGTCAAGCAAGAAGTCGCCAAGGCCGTGAACGCGCTCCTCGCCCCAATGCGTGAGCGCCGTGCCAAGCTCGAAGGCCCCGGAGGCGACGACCACGCCCTGGCCGTCATCCGCGCCGGCATCCGTCGCGGCAACCAGACCGCCGAAGAAACCCTCGCGCTCGCCAAGCAGGCGATGTCCCTGAACTTCGGGCGGCGAACGCTCGCGTGGGATTGAAGGAACGAAGTGGCGAAGTGGCGAAGTGGCGAAGTGGTAAAGTGGTCGAGTGGTCGAGTGGTCCGTCTCTTCCCTCTTCCCTATTGCCCATTGCCTATTGCCTAGTGCCTGATGCCTGATGCCTCTCGCCTTAAATAATCAACGCCCGGGCGGGCAACAAGCCCAACCCGGGCGTGGAACTCAAGGTAAGGGGCCCCTCGAAAGAGCCCGGCCCCGGCGGGGCGGCCGGGCAAGACCCGGACCCCGCCCCCGTCACCCGCGCCGCCCAGAATGGGCCGGGCGCGGGGTTCAAGGCTTAGTCATACAAGCCGCTGGTGGCGGGCGGATCGATGTTCCGCAGCTTCAAGGTCGTATCGATGCGGAAGTTGGACGCGGTGGTGTGGCGCTCCGCGAAGAAGAACTTCAGCGAGTACTCGCGCCCGTCCACCAACCAGTTCAGGCGGTCCAGCTCGATGCTCTGGGACACGGCGCTGTGCACGCCGCCGATGTCGATGACCAGCTTGCCATCGACGAAGACCCACACATCGTCGTCACCGGTGAAGGTGAAGACCTGGCCCTTGCCCTGCTCGAAGATGAAGTTGGTGGACAGCTCGTAGGTGAAGCCGAAGTTGTGCCCGCTGTTGGAGTAGTTGCCGTACAGCTCGCCATCGACCGGGAAGAACCCGCCGCGGCTGGAATACGTCGAGTCGGTCGCCGCGTTGAAGGTATACATGTTGCTGTTGGCGTTGCGCACCAGCGTGATGGGCACCAGCTTGGACACGTTCACACCCGGAACGTCGCGGTACCACTGAGCGAAGGCATCAGCGGTGTGCAAGGCGCCGCCCGCGCTGCTCGCCAGTGCGCCGTTCACGTCGCCCTGCTTGGCACTGATGTAGTCCTTGCTGGCGATTCGGTTGCGCCCGGCGCTGTCGCGCCAGTTGCTGCTCGTCAGGTTACCGGTGGAGCGGAAGACGGGCTTGCCGTCGCTGTCCAGCTGGTTCTGCACCATCTGCTGGTAGTGCCCGTAACCGGCGGTGGGCTGGAACTCAAAGTCCGTGTGCCCGCCCGTCTCGTTGCGGGCCTTCACGTCCCGCACGGTGCCCGTCAACGTCAGCGTTGAGGGCAGGTTGGCGTAGCGATCATCCGCGCTGGACGCCGGCGCCATGTTGGCCGCCAGCCCCGCAGCAGCTACCAGAGTCAAACCCGCGATGGCCTTGGCCGCTTGCATACTCATGACGTCTCCTCCATTGGTCACACACGCGTCAGCGCTTCTCTCCCTACGGGCGGTCGTTCAATGACCTCCGCTGACGCCGGACACCTTCAACATGCATTCCGTTTGCCCAGTCGGCAACCCGCCAGGCATGTTTTCCATTCGCCACACGCCCGCATGTGCCGTCTGCGCCAGCATGCACGACACGCCCCTCGTTTTCGACTGTCAAAACCCGCCTCTGGCCGATGTATGATCCTGCTTCCCGGACCCAGCGTTGGGGCCGAGCCGTTTTCAGTCACCCAGTGGGGCTTTAGGCCCCTCCCACGGATGGGATGTTCCATATGGATACCTTTGTCATCGAGGGGGGCAAGCGCCTCTTCGGCCGCGTCCGCGTCAACGGCTCCAAGAACTCCGCCCTGCCCCTGCTGGCCGCCGCACTCCTGACTGACCAGCCCGTCACCCTGCGCGATGTCCCCAGCCTGGCCGACGTGCGCAACATGCTCAAGCTGCTCACCCAGCTCGGCTGCACCCGCACCAACGCCGACGACGAGACCTCCATCCCCGCCGGCGTCGTGGGCCTGCGCAGCACCGATGAATCCCTCAGCCACGCCCGCTACGAGATCGTCAAGACCATGCGGGCCAGCATCTGCACCTTGGGCCCCATGCTCGCCCGCCGTGGCTTCGCCCGCGTCTCCATGCCCGGGGGTTGCTCCATCGGAGACCGCCCCGTCGACATCCATTTAAGAGGCTTGGCCGCCCTGGGCGCCCAGATCACCCTCACCGCGGGCGACATCATCGTGAAGAGCCCCCCCGGGGGCCTCACCGGCGCCACCGTCTTCCTTGGCGGGCCCTTCGGCTCCACCGTTCTCGGAACCGCCAACGTGATGTCCGCCGCCACCCTCGCCCGCGGCACCACCATCATCGAGTGCGCCGCCTGCGAGCCCGAAATCGTCGACCTTGCCAACCTCCTCAACGCCATGGGCGCCAAGATCACCGGCCAGGGCTCCCCCCGCATCACCATCCAAGGCGTCGAACAACTCGGCGGGGCCGACTGGACCATCATCCCCGACCGCATCGAGGCCGGCACCTTCATGCTCGCCGCCGCCGTCACCAACGGCGACATCACCCTCGACAACTGCCCGATGGACTGCATGCTCTCGGCGATCTACGTCCTGGAACAAGCCGGCGTGCATGTCACCCCCGTCGCGTCGCTGGGTCTTGCCTCCGGCCCGGCCCGTCATCGCACCCCCGCACTCTCCATCACCAGCGGCTCCTCCGACCCCAGCCGCACCAACCCCGACGACCCCATGCGCCGCACCGTGCGCATCACGTGCGATCGCCTGCTCCGCCCGGTCGAAGTCACCACCCAGCCCCACCCCGGCTACCCGACCGACCTTCAGGCCCAGCTCGTCACCATGCTCGCGCTGGCCGACGGCAACTCGGTCGTCACCGAGCGCATCTTCCCGGACCGCTTCCTGCACGTCGCCGAACTGCTGCGGATGGGTGCCAAGATCATCCGCCAAGGCCCAAGCGTGATGATCACCGGCGTCCGCAAACTCATCGGCGCCCCCGTCATGGCCAGCGACCTCCGCGCCTCCGCCGGCCTGGTCCTGGCCGGCATGGCCGCCCAGGGCACCACGGTCGTCAGCCGCGTCTACCACCTCGATCGCGGCTACGAACGCCTCGAAGACCGCCTGCGGGGCCTGGGTGCCAGCATCGACCGCAAGGACGAAAAGGAACTCAGCCCCAACGAAGTCGCCACGGCGTAAGGTCGTGCCACTGACCTGTTCAAGCTCGGTTGAACAGGTCAGTGCGGAGTTCCAACACCGTTCCCCGACGCACCGATTTCCCCCGCGCACTGACCTCGAAGCGAGGTCAGTGGCACTACCGTGGTGCATGCCTCCCCGTCCGTCCGTCTCGCCGCCCATGAAAGCCGCGTTCGAGCACTTCGAGGCCGGCCGCATGGATCGCGCCATCGAGACCCTCCGCGCCATCCTGCGCCGCAACCCCAAGGACGACCAGGCCCAGCTTCTGCTCGGCTGCGCTCTCTTCGAAACCCACCAGGACGAAGCCGCGGCCTACGCGCTCCGCCAATCCGTCGCCGCCAACCCGGCCGATGGGCAGCGTTGGGTCTTCCTCGGGCGCGTCCTGCTCCGCAAAGAAGGCCCCAACGCGGCCATCAAGCTCCTCGAAGACGCCCTCGCCGGACCTCTGCACAACACCCGCGGCGCCGCCCCGACCAGCCTCATCCTCGCGCAGTGCTACCACCGCGACAACCGCCTGGGCGACGCGATCGCCGCCTGCCGCCGCGCCGTCGCGATCGACCCCACCCTCGGCCCCGCGCTGGTCCAGCTCGGCACCACGCTCTTCGAGGCCGGCGAAATCGAAGAAGCGATTGCCGCGATGCGACAAGGCGTCGCGAGCAACCCCAACGACATCCGCCGCCTCGCGACCTACTGCTTCTATCTCAACTACTCCGACGCGGTTACCCCCGCCGAAGTGTTCGCCGCCCATCGCAAGGTGGGGGAGGTCGCCTCTCGCCTGATGCCCCCGCCCCGGCCGCTCGCTCCGAACCTCACGCCCGGCCGCCCACTGCGGGTGGGCCTCGTCAGCGGCGATTTCCGCCAGCACTCGGTTCGCTACTTCCTCCCCGCCCTGCTGGATCATCTCGACAAATCAGCCTTCGAGATCGTCCTTATGAGCATCACACGCCAGCGTGATGAACAAACCGAAATCCTCAAGGCCAAAGCCGCCGGATGGGTTGACGCCACCGATCTCGACTTTGCCGGCTTTGGCGAAACCGTCCGCAAGGCCCGGCCCGACATCCTCATCGATCTTGGGGGTCTCACCGGCGGCTCGCGCGTCATCGCCTTCGCCTCGCGCCTTGCCCCCGTCCAGCTCACCTACCTCGGCTACTGCAACACCAGCGGCATCCCCAATGTCGACGGCCGCCTCGTCGACGCCATCACCGACCCCCCCGGCGCCGAAGCCTTCGCCACCGAGCCACTCATCCGGCTGCCCGAGTGCTTCCTCTGCTACACCCCCGACGCGGGCGCGCCTGAGCCGGCGATGCCGCCGGCCGGCACGCCCATCACATTCCTCAGCTTCAACAACAGCAACAAGTTCTCGCCCACGTCCATCGCACTCTGGTCGCGCGTGCTGCACGCGGTGCCCGGCTCGCGCTTGCGCCTCAAGTCCACACCCCTCTCCGATCCCAGCGTCCGCGCCACCACCTTCGCCCGCTTCGCCGCCCACCAGATCGACCCCGCCCGCCTCGACCTCCTCGGTCGCGACGATAGCGCCCAGGCCCACCTTGCCAAGTACAACACCGGGCACATCGCCCTCGACACGACCCCCTACGCCGGCACCACCACCACCTGCGAAGCGCTTTGGATGGGGGTGCCCGTCGTCACCCTTCGGGGCCAGGTTCACGCCGCCCGCGTGGGCGCCAGCCTCGTTGCCGCCATCGGCCACCCGGCGTGGGCCGCCGGGGATGGTGACGGCTTCGTGCGTATCGCCTCCGAACTCGCGTCATCTCACGATCATCTTGCTGCCCTCCGCGCCAGCCTTCGAGATCAGGTCGCCGCATCCACGCTGTGCAACGCCTCGGCGTTCGCCGTCCGATTCGGGGCCGCGTTGCACCAACTCTGGAGCGCGCGAACCCTCGCCACCTGATGTAACCCCCGGTGCAATGTGGTGCCAATCACCGCGTTCATCCCGCTTACACGGGTCAATCGTGCGGCCGGCGCATTTTCTGCAACTGCGTTCCACTCCCTGCGTACGAACTCGGCACCACCTCCGCCATCAACTGGCGTGCGGAGCGAAACCTGCTCGCAGTTATCGGGTTCAACGCGGGCACAGTCCAGCTTCTCAAACCATTACGCCGAGGAACTCGTGGACCATTCGGTGCGTTGATTGAATCTGGCGGCACCCCGGGCGGCGGAATAACGCCTCCGCCGAATCAGTTCGGCTCGTTGGCGGCAGTTTGACGTGAGGAGTTCATCATGAGTCTCAAGAGTTTCTGCATTGCGTGTGCCGCCGTCTTCGCCACCCTGACCACGGCGCTGGCGCAGCCCACCTCGCCTGAAGGTGCGTTCACGTTCCTTCCCGCCGTGCCCGCCGACGTCGCCGCCCTGCGCGAAAACGTGCGTCCCAATGTCTACCAGGCCGTTCGCGTCAACTGGGATGCGCTCCGCGTCGTGCTGGCAACCGCCCCGCTGGAAGACTCGCCCGCCGCGGTCACCAACCCCCTCGTCATGACCCTTCCCATGCCTGAGGGATATTGGGCCCGCTTCCGGGTCGTCGAGTCTCCGATCATGGAGCCGGGTCTGGCCGCGGCCTTCCCGGATATCAAGACCTACCTCGGCCAGGGCCTCGACGACCCGGCGGCCAGCGTGCGATTTGACTCCACCATGCACGGCTTCCACGCCCAGATCCTCTCGCCCATCGGCGCGGTGTACATCGACCCGTACTCATTCGGCGACCTCACCACAGTCACCAGCTACTACAAGCGCGACCTCACCAACATCCACCAGTGGCACTGCGACACTATCGATGATGGTCTTGCCCCGGCGATCCCCGCCGGTGGTTACGCGGCCCGCGCGGTGGTCACCCGCCGCAACCTCCGCCTGGCCGTCTCCGCCACCGGCGAATACACCGCCTTCTTCGGCGGCACGCAGGCCGCCGGTCAGGCGGCCATCGTTACGGCCATCAACCGTGTGAACCAGGTCTACGAGATCGACCTGGGCGTTCGCCTCGTGCTCGTCACCAACAACCAGAACCTCGTCTTTACCAACTCGGGCACCGACCCCTACAACAACCAAGGGGGCACCACCGACCGCGACCAGTGCCAGACTCAGTGCGACACGATCATCGGCAGCGCCAACTACGACATCGGGCACGTCTTTGAGCAGGCCCCCGGTGGCGTCTCCACCATTGGCACGGTGTGCCTGAACGGCAACAAGGGCCGCGGGCTCAGCGGCTTTACCTCGCCCACCGGCGACCCTTTCGTCATCGACTACGTGGCCCACGAGATAGGCCACCAGTTCAGCGGACGTCACTGCTTCAATGATTGCGGCGGCGGCCCCGGCGACAGCTTCACCTACGCCTACGAGCCCGGCTCGGGCTCCACCATCATGGCCTACGCCGGCATCTGCGGCAGCGACAACCTGCAGGCTCACTCCGACCCGCAGTTCTCGCAAGGCAGCCTGGCGATCATGATCCCCTACGTCGCCAGCCTCTCCTGCCCCACCAACACCGCCACCACCAACAACCCGCCCACCGTCACTACCGTCTCCAGCTACACCATTCCCGCCAACACCCCCTTCGCCCTCACGGCCAGCGCCAGCGACCCCGACGGCAACGCCCTGACCTATTCCTGGGAAGAACGCGACAACAGCGCGACCACCGCCGTGCCGCTGCCGCTGGTCGACAATGGCCTGAACCCCATCATCCGAGTCTTCGCGCCCAGCACCAGCCCCACCCGCACCGTCCCGCGCCTTACCAACCTGCTCAACAACACCTTCGCCATTGGCGAAATCCTGCCCACCACCGCCCGCACGCTGAACTTCCGTGTCGTGGTTCGCGACAACATCGCCGGGGGTGGCGGCGTCGCCACCGCCAACACCACCCTCAACGTTGTCAACGTCGCGGGCCTGGCCGTCACCAGCCCCAACACCGGCGTGAGCTGGTCCGGCGCCCGCACCGTCACCTGGAACGTCGGCGGCACCTCCGCCAGCCCCATCAACTGCGCCAACGTCCGCATCAGCCTCTCCACCGACAGCGGCGCCACCTACCCGACCATCCTCGCCAACAGCGTCCCCAACAACGGCTCCGCCAACATCACCCTGCCCAGCGTCACCACCGCGACCGCCCGCATCAAGGTCGAAGCCATCGGCAACATCTTCTTTGACATCTCCAACACCAACTTCAGCATCACCCCGCCCCCCGTGCCCAATCTCTCCGGCAACGGCTCCAACACCGTGACCGACACCACGCCCAGCGGCAACAGCAACGGCGTCATCGACCCCGGTGAGACCAACATCCAGGTCCGCGCCCGCGTCATCAACACCGGCGGGGTGCGCGCCACCAACATCGTCGGCACGCTCTCCTCCCGCTCGCCCACCGTCACCGTCACCGCCGCCTCCTCCGCCTCCTCCGCCTACCCCAACCTCAACACCAACGGCAACGCCAACAACACCACCCCCTACACCATCGACATCAGCCCCACCCACGTCTGCGGCGACCCGGTCAACCTGCGTCTCACCATCACCTGCACCGAAGTCGCGACCCCCTTCATCTACGACTTCTCCTTCGCCACTGGCCCGACCTGCCAGCCCCCGCTGGGTGGCACCTGCGACCCCGACCTCAACCAGGACGGCAACGTGGACCAGGGGGACATCGACTACCTCGTCAATGTCGTCGCCGGTGGACCCAACCCGATCGGGGTCGATCCCGACTTCAATGCCGACGGCAACGTGGACCAGGGCGACATTGACGCGCTCGTCAACGTCGTCGCCGGCGGCGCGTGCCCGTAACTCGGCCTGCTCAGCAATCTTGCATATGAACGCGTGAGCCGATGACCCAGTCATCGGCTCACGCAATTTTGGTCAGGTTTTCACGCGCGCCGCGGATCGCCGGCCTCGGAAGCGAGGACAAACTTCCGCTCGTTCCACAGCTTCTCGAACTTCGCGTCGAGGTTGCCGCTGTCGGGCAGCTTCTGCCCGCACGCCACCAGCAGGTCCACCAGCCCCTCGTAGTCCTTGACGCCGATGTACTCGCGCCCGACCCGCGGCTGCGCGGTGTTCGTCCCCGCCTGCACCGCCGTCAGGTCCGCCATGTTGTGGTAGTTCCCCAGGGGCAGGCACACGCACGTGGCCTCATACCCCGCATTGCAGAAGACGCTCGCCTCGCACGCCCCGCCCGCCATGAGCTTGCGCTGCCACTTCCAGGTTGGCAGGTCGGTCTGTTTCTGCGAGGCGGTCACGCTGGCCGGGCCCCCCGCGATCTCCTCGGCCCGCTTGGCAATCGCATCCGTCAGGCTCGGGCTGAACACGCTCATCCGGTCGCCCACGCGAACGATCGGGCCGCCCCCGATCGGGCTCTCCACAAAGCTGCGGCTGTTCTCCAGCGCGATCACCCTCGCCTCTTTCGGCATCGTCCCCATTCGGCACGCGCCGATCGCCCCGACAAAGCCGATCTCTTCCGCGCGGGTGCACAGCACGCGCACATCGGCGTTTTGGGGCCGCACGCTGCGCAGCACATCCAGGGCTGAGAGCGCCGCCGCCAAAGCCGCGAGGTCATCGCACGCCAGCGTGTGAAACTCTTCGCCAATCACCTCGGCCTTGGGCAGCTTCCACACCCCGACATCGCCGATGGCGATGTGCGCGGTGGCCGCGGTGTCGATGTGGGCGAGGTAGTGCTTGAAAGGCCCGGCCGGCCCCGGCGCTTCGCCGTCGAGCGTGGCATAGACAAACTCGTCGCGATCGTTCCACAGCGTGACGCCCGCCCCGACGAAGTACTCGTCCATCACCCCGCCCCGGAATGATAGCTCCACCGTGCCCGGGCCGATG
The DNA here is from genome assembly GCA_041661205.1 of Phycisphaerales bacterium. Classification (GTDB taxonomy): domain Bacteria; phylum Planctomycetota; class Phycisphaerae; order Phycisphaerales; family UBA1924; genus RI-211. The sequence continues at coordinate 7,266 of JBAZUW010000025.1, read as the reverse complement.
ATGCGCTCGACAACGAAGGCCGGGTGGTCAAGGTGGGCCGTGAAGTAGACCGGGCGCGGCCCGCCCGGGGCCACATCCCGAAACGCAATGGTCAGGTTCCCCACGTCATCGCGGCTCAGCGTCAAATCGCTCCGCTCCGCCACCCACTTTTCGATCCAGCGGATCACCCGCTGTTCTTTGCCGGAAGCAGTGGGGGTCTGGGTGAGCTGCGACAGCCACGACATGTGCCGGGCGCGGTCAGATTCTGAAATCACAACGCGGGTGGTGGACATACGCCGATGGTACCCGGTCGTACCATCGCTCCGAGCAACCATGGCCGCCGCACCCCTCACCAACTCCGCCCCCGACGACTCCGGCTCCGGGGTGCGCCTGGCCCCCGGCATCGAGATCGCCGAGGGGCTGCTGCACTTCCAGTTCGCCTCCAGCGCGGGGCCGGGGGGCCAGAACGTCAACAAGCGGGCGACCAAGGCCCAGCTGTGGGTCGCCATGGACGACCTGCCGTTGCCGGCCCCGGTGAAGCACCGCCTGGCGGCCCTCGCCGGCTCGCATCTGCTTGATAACGGCACCCTGCAGTTCGCCTCCGGCCAGTTTCGCTCGCAGGGGCAGAACAAGGACGCGTGCCTGGAGATGCTGTGCGAGCTGGTGCGTCATGCTCTGGTAAGGCCGAAGGTCCGGCGCCCGACCAAGCCCAGCCGGGGGGCCAAAGAGCGGCGGATCAAGGCCAAAAAGCACCGGGGCTCGATCAAGCAGGCCCGCCGCCCTGAAGACGACTAAGGACGACCAAGGTAGAACGTCCGCCGGGCCCGCCAGCGCGGCACCGGCCGCGGCCCGGGCATCCATATTCCGCGAGCGCCGCATGTCTCACCGGAAACAACCTACGCTTGCCCCACCCACGGTGCGACTGCGCGCCGGGCGGGGTGAGTGGTTTGGTTGAGCATTGAATCAGCGTTGAGTTTCGCCGCCTTTGGCGACCAAAAAGGGGAAGTTCGGATGACCTTGCAGCTTCGCATCACCATCGCCGCGGGCATTGCCCTGGCCACCTTCGCTCCGGCCTTCGCGCAGATCGTCACGCCTCCCCCCGCCACGGCCCCCAAGGTGGATGATCACATCGAGCGTGCGCCCCTGCCCCCGCAGCGCGACCCGAGCACCAAAGCCGCCCCGCCGATCCGCATCAACACCCCGCCGGCCCGCACCAAGCCCGCGAAGGTTGAAGCCCCGGACCTCAAGTTCGAGTCCATCGTGCATCGCGACGCTGCCGGCAAGGTGATCCCGCTCACCGAGACCGTTGATCTGGCCGCCCTGCGCAACAACCCGGCCCTCAAGCCCGGTTTCATGGACGAGATCGCCGAGACGCTCGCCGAGCGCAAGGCCGCCTTCCAGCGCGTCGCCATCGATAACCTCGACATCGTCGAGAAGGTCGAGAACGGCGCGATCGAGAAGGTGGAGCTGGATTCCAAGGACGCCATCAAGAGCGTCGTTGACATGATCAAGCCCCTGAAGCCGCCCGCGGTCCCCAACCCCCTCACGCAGGCGCTGCTGGACGCGCAGAAAATCTCCCCCGAGCAGGCGGCCATGAACCGCAAGATCATGAAGGAATACCAGGACGCCCTGCTCCCCCCGCTGGTCGGCAAGGACGCGACGCCTGCCGATCGCAAGGCCTTCTTCAACAACACCGTTCGCACCATTCAGCGCGAAGGAATCAACGAGGTTCTGATCAGCTTCGAGGCTCTTCGCCGCACCGCCCTCACGAACCTCGCACAGTGCCTCCCGGGTGATCTGGGCAAGGCCGAGTCCGCGCCCCTGCTGGCCGCGGCCAAGGGCCTCTCCGCCTCGTCCTCGGACGCGGACTTTGCCAAGGCCTATCACGCGCTCGAAACCGGCCTGAACCTCGACCAGCGGCGTGACGTTCTCCGCAAGGCCGCGACGCTTAGGTAATGTGCCACTGACCTCGAAGCGAGGTCAGTCGCACGGTGACCGCTCGCGCCAACTCGTTAGGATCGCGGTCGGCCCGTGAATTTCTCACAAAACGCCCGAAAAGTCCTCACACCAATCCGAATCCTCAAATCTCGCAACCGATCCGCCCCCCCGCCGGTACACTCCACATGAAGAGTCGCTGGGGATTGGAGACGGGGCGATGCCTGTGAGTCTCAGTAAGTCAACCGAGCTCGATCTCATCCGGCGCGCTGCCGCAGGTGATCGCTTGGCCAGCGGCGAACTCATCCGCGCCCACCAGACCAGCCTGTACGGCTACATCCTCCGCATGTGCGGCCGCACGGATGTCGCCGAAGACGTCGTTCAGGAAGCCTTTGTCCGCGTCCTCACCAATCTCGATCGTTTCGACCCGCGTTTCCGGTTTTCCACCTGGCTCTTCACCATCGGCCGGCGTGTCTTCCTGAACATGCTGGAAAAGCGCCGCCCTTCGAGCGACTCCGACCATGTGGCCGACGCCTGTGCCGCCCGGGATGTTCGCCCTGTTTCCGACGATCGCCAAGACCAGCTCATCTGGCGCGACAGCGTACAGAAGGCGCTGATGTCCCTGGGCAACGAGCAGCGCGAAGTGGTGGTGCTTTTTCATCAGCACGACTGGCCCATCTGGCTCATCGCCCAGCACTTGGCCATGCCCGAGGGGACCGTCAAGAGTCATCTGCACCGGGGCCGGTCCAAGCTTCGCGAAATGCTCGGCACCGCAGCCGAACTGCCCGGTTCGCCCGCCAACAAAGCCGCGGCCAACGGCCCCAACTGGCCCCTGCACGAATCCGAATCCCCCGAGGCCGACGTCGTGGTCCGCCCCGACGTGCCGCTCAGTGCCGCCTCCCTCAGCCCGCGGCCCGGCGCAACGTCCAACACACGATCTATGGAGAACTCGCGGGAATGACCAATCGCCCCGCCCATCCTGATTCCTCTGGCGCCGGCTCCAACAAGCCCAGGCACCCCCGCACCGACGCGGATCGCCGCATGGACGCGCTGATCAACCGCATCCTCGATGCGGAGTCCGACGGCGAGCTGCACGTCGCCCGGGGCCTTCAAGCCCACGGGGCAGAGATTTTTCCCGGCTTTGCCGCCCGCATCGAAGCAACCCGCGATGCCCTGGGCCGCCTCACCGTGCTGCCCGAGACGCCGGATTTCGCCCGGGCCATTCTGGCCAAGGTGGCATTGTCTCCCGCGAACGTGCACCACTCCACCTCCGACGAATCACACGAGATCGACGACGCACTCCTCGCCCCGATCGGCGAGACCGACGATCAGCCGTGGGAAGTTCCCTCGTTCGGCCGCCGCGAGCGCACCTTCTCCGCCACGCGGCTTGCGATGGCCGCGGGCGTCGTGGGGGCGATCGCCTTCGCGGTGATGCTCAACCGCTTCGCGCCTGTTCCCGCCGCCCCGGTTGTGGGCCCGGTCGGCGAAGTCGTGGCCGCCTCCCGCGCCGACCTTGCGGACACCTCGCGCTCCCTCGCCGGCGCCATCTTCTCACTGGGCGATGACCTGATGACCCCGCTACCCGCGGCGTTCGTCCCCCCGCGCCCCCGCAGCCTCACACTGGGCGACGCCTCCAAATACGAAGCGTCTCTGGGTGCCTCCGCCTTCTCTTCACCCCTCGCTTCCGGCTCCACCCGCATGCTGGCCATCGTCGATGGTCCGGTGTCACCCACCATGCGCCGCTGGCAGCCCGACCTTGAGTGGCTTTCCACCGCCGTCGCTTCGCCCGCGGCCCCCGCCTTTGCCTCCGAGGCCTCCCTCGATCAACCCCGCATCCACGCCTGGAAGCTCTACTCACCCAACCCCGGCGGGCCCATCTCCATCATCCGCCACGACCTCTCCTGGGCTGAGCTTGACGCGCTCTCCCGCCCCGCCCCCGGCGACCCCGCTGAACCCCCCGCGCCCATGCGGAACTAGGTCAGCGCCCCACCTCCCGAGCAATCGGGGGCCACGCCCCACAACCCATGAACCTACCCCTCCCAACCCGCTCTATGTTCTTCACGGCGGTCGCCCTCGCGCCCTGTGTCGCCTTCGCCGCCCCCGTGCTCCAACCGGTGGATCGCGAGGAGCTGGCGAGGCTCCCCGCGGCCGCGCAGTGCGTCGTCGCCGTCAGTGATGTTCATGCCGCGCGGGCCACCCCTGCCGGCCAGGCCCTGGAGCAGTTCCTCGCGGAGGTCGGCTCGTGGGATCGCAGCAAACAAGCCTGGGACGCGCTGGGCACATCACTGGGCTTTGCCCCCGGCGAAGCGGTGGCGCGTCTGACTTCCGGGCGCGTGCTGTTCGCGGCTTCGGGCATCGACACGCCCACCCCGATGCACGCCCTGCTCGGCGCCATCCCTGCGGATGTTGAACGCCGCGTGCGCGAACGCCTGCGCCCCGTGCCCCGCAAGATCGAAAGCCAGACTCCGGTGCTGTCGCTCGAAGGCGGCGCGTTTTCCGTCGCGACTTCGCTCGGCGAGGCTGCTGATCGGGCCAACCTGCTCATCGCCCCCCGGGCCTCGCAGGCGCTCTTTGAAGCACTGTTGCCTTCCCTTGCGGGGCACACGCCCAAGCTCACGCTCGCGATGACCAGCGCCTGGCCGAGCCTCGCAGGGCTACCCGCCGGGGGGATCGAGGCGTTGTTCTCTCAGCCCGCAACCGCCACCTCCCCCGCCCGAACGTTCGCGTTGAGTGGCGACTTCACCAGCAACATCGTCGACGCCCGCTTTGTTGCCTCCCCCGACATGCTCGCCGAACCCGCCACGCATCCCGCCTGGCCCGCCCACGCGGTGGAGCTGCTCTCGCGGGATGCGCTGCTCATGGTCGCCGGTTCGCCGCGCCTGGACCAGCCCGCCCCCGCCGGCTCCGTAGACCTCTTCGCCCACCCTGATCGCACGCTGCTGGCGACGATGCTCGGCAACCTGCGGCTGACGCCGGAGTTGAAGGCGCACATCTCGGGCATTGCCATGTTCGCTGCCCAGGCGGACCCGGCGCCCGCCGCTGGCCCGACACCCCTCGCGCTCTCGGCCGCGGTTCCGGTGGACGATGTCGGGGCCGTCATCGGCGCGGGCGATGCCTTTATGGCCAAGTTCGCCGGGGCGGCCGACCTCGTCAAAGCCGGCGGGCCTCTGGCCGGGGCGAGCCCGGACGCCGTGCGAGTGCTCACCGTGAGCGCGAAAGAACTGCCGCTGTTGGCCGGCGCCTTCGGGGCCGGCAGTGGGGGGCGTGGCGCGGTGGGCTGGGGGTTTGTTCGCTCGAACGCCGACCCCGCCAAAGGGTGGTGGGTATTGTGCGTGCGGGGCGGCGAAGGGCAGGAATCCGGCGCGGTGGCCGGCGTGCAGGAACTCTCCGCCGCGTTGGCCGAGCCGCTGGATGATTCCGGGGGGGAGGTCTTTTCCCTCGCGGTGCGCCCGGCGGAACTGGTGGCCCGCTCGGCGGCTGCCAACCCCGCCGAAACCCGCAACGCCCTGCGCTGGCTCACCCGCGTCGACACGCAAATGCATCGCACCGATAGCGGCGATTACGCTGGCACCATCCGCCTGGAGATGAACGAGCCGCTGCTGCGGGCCCCGACCGGCTTCCCGTGGACGCCCCTGGTGCCGGCCGCGGCCGTCACAGTCCCGGGCGATAGCACTTCTGGCGGCAAGTAAGTGCCTTTCTGACAACCTTTGGCGCGCGTATTCGCCGCGAACCACGTTGGCCCGCGCTATAGTCAGGTGCCAGGGCCATCATCGGCCCCACAAGTTGTTTCGCACCGGTGTTTCCATTGGCAAAGACTGGTCCCACGCGTGTAAGGGCCTGCCGGAGTGTGTGTCTGTTCAGGGTGTATCTGAGCAGGCGTCGGCGCCCGATTCGAGTTTGAGCCCTCCCCATGACAGCTTCCACCCCCCCCGCAGCTTCCGCCTCCGGTCATGCCTCTCACCAGGGGGCGGCCGTCCCACGCAACGAGCGCATCCGCAACGTCGCGATCATCGCCCACGTCGACCATGGCAAAACCACGCTCGTCGACAACCTGCTCAAGCAGTCCGGTAACTTCCGCACCGGCGAGCTGGAGAAGCTTGAGGGCGGCCAGCACGGGCTCATCATGGATTCCAACCCCCTCGAACGCGAGCGGGGCATCACCATTCTGGCCAAGAACTGCGCGGTGACCTATCACGCGCTGGACGGCAAGGAATACCGCGTCAACATTCTCGATACGCCGGGCCACGCCGACTTTGGTGGCGAGGTCGAGCGCGTGCTGCGGATGGCCGACGGGTGCTGCCTGTTGGTCGATGCCTCCGAGGGCGTGATGCCGCAGACCAAGTTCGTGCTCGGCAAGGCCCTGGAGCTGGGCCTGCAGCCGGTGGTGATCGTGAACAAGGTCGATCGCCCCGACGAGCGCGTCTCCGAGGTCGTGAACGAGGTCTTCGATCTGCTGGTCGAGCTCGGGGCCGACGATCACGCCCTGACATTCCCGACGATCTACGCCTCGGGCAAAAACGGCTGGGGCACCGCGACCTGGCCGATCCCCGATCCCAAGCCCACGACGCTGCGGGATGTCTTCGAGGCGATCATCAAGGAAGTGCCGCCCCCGCCAGCGGACACAAGCAAGCCCCTGCAGTTGCTGGTGACAAACATCGACTACAACGAGTACGTGGGGCGTATCGGCATCGGTCGCGTCGTCAACGGCACGATCAAGGCCGGTCAGCGGGTGACGGTGATCAAGCGCGAGGGCGAGCACGTGGACACCAAGGTCACGCAGCTCCTGCAGTTCGTCGGGCTGAAGCGCGTGGAAGTGGAGAGCGTGGAGGCGGGCGACTTGTGCGCCGTCGTCGGGCTCGAGAGCGTGGACATTGGCGACACGATCGCGGACCCCGAGAGCCCCGTGCAGTTGCCCCCCATCACGGTCGAAGAGCCGACGATGACGATGCTCTTCCGCATTAACGACTCGCCGTTTGCCGGTCAGGAGGGCGAGTATGTCACCAGCCGCCAGATCCGCGAGCGCCTGTTCAAGGAGCTTCAGCGCAACGTGGCGATGCGGGTTGAGTCCGGGCGCACCGCCGACGAGTTCATGGTCTCCGGTCGCGGCGTGCTCAGCCTGGGCATCCTCATCGAGACCATGCGTCGCGAAGGCTTCGAGCTTTCCGTCGGCAAGCCCGAGGTCATCATCAAAGAGATCGACGGCGTGAAGTGCGAGCCCATCGAAGAGCTCGTCATCGATTGCCCGAGCAGCTGCGTGGGTTCGATCATGGAACTGGTGGGCGGGCGCAAGGGTGAGCTGAAGAAGCTCGAATCCCGCGGCGTGGCGATGTCGCATTTGCGTTTCGAGATTCC
>JBAZUW010000024.1:19384-25053 GCA_041661205.1 Phycisphaerales bacterium | reverse complement strand
GACACGCCCGCTGAATCCCTGCAACCAAGCCCTCTGGGCGATCACTTCGCAGGCCCAGGTAAGGACTTGCAGTCGTACACGAATACCCGCTTGTCGTACCCGCCGGTCGCCAGAACACGGCCATCGGGACTCCACGCCAGGCTCATCACCGAGCCCGTGTGGTCGCGAAGTTGCAGAAGCTCTTCGCCGCCGGGCAGTCCGTACACATGCGTGATGCGGTCTTGCCCACCGATGGCGAGGCGAGAGCGATCTGGGCTGATTGCGATTGACCACACGTATCCGCCGATATCGTTGATTTGAAGGATCACCTTGAGGCTCGCGGCATCGGCGATGGTCACGCCATCGGAGGCATGGCAGTAGGCAATGAGCGTGCCATCCCCCGCAAAGGCTGTGCCCATGCCGCGATCGCCCGCGCCCGCAAGATCGGCGATGAGCCGGCATGTTGACGTGTCGATAAGACTCACGACGCCATTGCCGTACGACACCAGCAGTTGGTCGCCACTGGGGGAGAAGACCGGCAAGTGACTCGGGATTCCATGACTGTCGATCCGTCCAAGTTCGGTGCCATCGGCACCGCGAATGATCGCCAGATAGCCGCCTTGTTTGGTGACAGCGAACAGCCGGCCATCCGGCGCGGCGACGAGCGTCGAAGGGATATCGGTTTTGAGAGACCATCGGGTGTCGCCCGAAGTGATGGAGTCGAGTGCGAGCCGGCCGGTGCCAAGACAACGCAGCATGAGGTCTTGCCCCGGCACGATGCAGGTCACATTGCCTCCGAGCGGGCGGTCAGATTCAGGCAAGCGATTGCGGCGCAGGTCTATGTCAATGAGACAGTTGTTGCCGGCGGCACGCAGGGAAGTTCCATCGGGGTTGAAGTGAATCTGGCTGACGTAGTCGCGGCAGTGCGGGAGGTCTGCCCGACGCACCGGGCCGTTGGCCCGAGTGTTCCAACTGCGCAGCCGGGATGCCGAATCGCCGGACAGGACATCGGCCCCATCGGGTGCGGGGGATTCGAGAAAAATGGCTTGGACTGTCGGGTGTTCGTGTCCGAGCAGCGTTGCACGCAACTGCCCGCTAGCCGCGTCCCACACACGCACAGTGCGGTCGATGGACGTGGTGACGATGCGATCACCAGTTCGATCAAACCTGACGCAGTGCACTCGCTGGGCGTGCCCGCGAAGCTCGACACGCACTGACTTGTTCGAGATGTCCACCAGTTGCACAAACGTGCCGCAGATCACCGCGGCGGTCCGTCCGTCGGGCGATATGTCGACCGGCCCGGGTTCAACCTTTGTCACGCGAGCCGTGGGAATTGAAGCGACGCTGGCCCAACTGCCGGTATCGACGCACTCAAGACTTGATGAATCGCTCCAGACCAGCGTGTCTCCTTCCGGAGTAAAGCATGGCCTGTATACCCAGCCGTCTGACGCACGCGAGAAGACGATCGCTCCATTGGCCAGGTCATACACATGGACACCCTGCGGTTCACTGAACCCGGCGGCCAGGAGTTTGCCACTCGGGCTAAAGGCGGTGCCGAGCGGATATTCCGATGCCTGCAGCGCGATCCGTCGGATGACCTCGCCGTTGCGCGCGTCGAGGACCACCAACGCGCCCGCGGTCGCCACGCATAGCCGGGTCTCGTCTCTGCTCCATTCCGTCGTGCTCGTGGGGTTGAGTCCACGCAGGCGAGCCGCGATGCGGCGTTCACCCAGATCATACAGATACGCCTGCTCGTCAAAAAAGTGTTCGATCGCCCATCGGCCACTCGGAGAGATGAACGTAGCCCCGGGGTGCTCTGGTAGGTCCCAATGTTGGAGGCTGGTATCCGCCTGAGCCTGTAGGAAGTTCCATTCCCAGCCGCGATACGTCGGCGGGATCGCCTCAAGCCGCCGCATCGCCGTGCCGCCGTCGCCCACTCGCAGTGACGAATCGGCCGCCGTCAAGTTCGCCAGCCACGCCGCTCGATCAGCCTCGCGTCGCGCCACCCGCTCCCGTGAAAGGCCGAGCGTGATTCCCGCAAACCCAGCGATGAGTCCAAGCACCGCGAGCGCCGCGAGTACCGTCATCACCGGCCGGCGGCGCATGAGCATGCCCGCGGCATACACAGTCGAACGCCGGCGGGCCTGGATTGGCTCACGAGCGATCACCCGGCGCAGGTCCGCCGCAAACTCCGCCGCCGATTGGTACCGCTCGCCGGGCTCCTTATTCAGCGCCTTGAGCACCACCATCGCGGCGTCAGTCGGTATCGAGCGATCCACCTTGCGCGGATCAACCGACGGTGTCTCGCAGATTCTCCGCATGTACGACCCGACCGACTCATCGCCGCCCGCGTAGGGCGACGCGCCTGTCATCGCCTCGTACAACACCACCCCGAGCGAGTACACGTCACTCCTCGTATCCACCAGCGACGTTCGACCATCGCACTGCTCCGGGCTCATGTAACGCGGCGAGCCCAGCATCGCCCCATCATGCGTGGTCGCCGTGCCGCGGTCGCTTCCCACCGCGCGGGCGATTCCGAAATCGATGACCTTGGGCTCGCCCCGGCCATTCACCAAAATGTTCGCAGGCTTGAGATCCCGATGGATGAACCCTTGCTGGTGCCCGTAGTGAACCGCATCGGCCACCTGAGCGAACATCTCGATTACGGTGTTGATGGGCTGACCTCGGCACGCATCAAGAATGGTCCGGCCACCATCGACCAGTTCCATCGCGATCCACGGCAGCGACTGGGCCTCGCTGAAAAGCCCCGCCGCAAGCACCATGTCCGGGCCGGAAAGATCGAGTTGTCGAGAGCCCGCCGCGATGACCTGAGCGATCCCCGGGTGCCGCAGGCGAGCGAGAATCACCGACTCCTCGACAAATCGTCGCCTCGCATCGCGCGTAGCCGTCCAAGACTGCAACAGCTTGATCGCAACCGTGCGCTTGAGTGAAAGCTGCTCGGCCTCGTACACCGTGCCGATCCCGCCGCGGCCGATCAGCCGGATCAGCCGGAAGTCATCGATGACAACACCATGCAAGTCTGGAACGGCGGCACCAGCCTCACCACCCGCTGCGACCGGACTCGCTCCGCGCCTATCCCCGCCAAGCGCGTCACCCGCCGCCTGCCCGAACCATGTCGCCGCGTCCACCTCCAGTGCGTCGGCCTTGGCGTCCAGCGATTGCAGCAGCGACAACACCTCGAGTTCAAGCGCCGCGTCGTCTTGGCACGCCGCGTGGACGTACCCCAAGCGCTCCGTCGGGGGTCGCTCGGCGGCCTCGTCGAAGATCTCGCGAAGGCGTTGGGCGCGGGCTGGGTCCATGTTCGGTGACAATCCGGTCATGGTAGAGGCGACATTTCCGCCTCCGGCCGGACGAGCGTGCCAAACCGCGGCGAGAAACCGGCATTATCAGACCTAGCCCTGGAAAAGTACCACAAAAGTACGGGCTGATTGTCCGCCCGCTGGCGGTTCCATCGCCTCTTGACAGTCCGGAGGGGAGATCGATCGACAAGACGTCACCGCCACAGGGCACGCCGCCGCGGCCCAGGAGATGTCTCATGCATGTCGCAAACCGTGAATACCGCCGCTCCGCATTCGTAGCCGCCCTCGTTGTCGCCGGGCAGCTGACGCCCTGTGCGCTCGCTCAGTGGACGGTGACCAACCTCCACCCGGCGGGCACGACCTATTCGACCGCGAACGGCGTTTCCGGCACGCAGCAGGTCGGCTACGCCGCCGGGGCGAACTTTCAGGCGCGCGCAGCGTTGTGGAATCGCACCGCCGCATCATGGGTCAACCTGAATCCTGCTGGGGCGTCTCAGTCGTACGCCTTCGGCACATCCGGCAGTCAGCAAGTGGGGAATGCCTACTTCGGCGGGCTTAGTCGAGCCAGCCTCTGGAGCGGCACAGCGGCATCATGGGTCGATCTGAACCCTGCGGGTGCCGGTGACTCAACCGCATTCGGCGCGTTCGGTACCCAGCAAGTCGGCTCGGCCACCTTTGGGCTCGACAACGTATCGCATGCCGGTCTCTGGGGCGGCACGGCCGGATCATGGATCGACCTGCACCCCGCAGGAGCGTCGGCATCGCAGGCCACTTGCACCTCAGGAACACAGCAGGGCGGATTGGCGAGGATTGGCGGAATCAATCATGCGGGCCTGTGGAACGGTAGCGCCGCGTCGTGGGTTGACCTGCACCCCGCGACGCTCACAGATTCGCTGATCCTGGGGATTAACGGCAGTCAACAAGTCGGTCGAGCGACCGTTGGCGGCTTTGACCACGCGAGCCTGTGGAGCGGCACCGCTGCATCCTGGGTCGATCTGCACCCTGCGGGTGCGGATTACTCGTGGGCCTATGGCAACTTCGGCTCGCAGCAGGTCGGCTTTGCGACTTTCGGGATTCACAGTCACGCCGCACTCTGGACAGGCGCGGCCGGATCATGGGTTGATCTCTCCACATATGTCCCCAGTTGGTTCAGCGACACTCTGGCCAATGGCATCTGGAGCGACGGCGCGACGACCTATATCGCCGGCCAGGGCTTCAATACCATCACCCAGCGCACCGAGGCGTTGCTCTGGACGCAGACCGTCCCCGCCCCCGGCGCGGCAGGCGTGCTCGCGCTCGGCGGGCTGCTGGCGATACGCCGTCGCCGACGCTGACCATACCTCCGACCCTCACACCACGCACGCATCTCACTTTCATCCGTGTTCGTTCATCACACCCTAATTTGGAGTTCACCCATGTCCCTCTCCCTCAAGCCCTTGCACGTGTTCGCCATCCTCGCGTCCCTCCCGCTGGCCGGAGCCGCACTCTCCCAGCCGTTCACGTACACCTACTTCCCCTCCGACGCCACCATCAACACGCCGGTGACGACCGACTTCGCGATCGTGGGCTACTCCGGCGGGCAGTACAACGAAATGACGTTCGCCCGCGAGTTCACCGGCCCGTCATCGCCCACCGTCACGATCGCCGAAGGCACGGAAATCCCCGACGCGGAGATCTTCAACGCCAGCATTGTGAACGTGACCGGGGGAGCCGTCAGTTTCGTCGCCCACGACGCTTCGTTGGTCAACATCCATGGTGGGATGACGTTCTTTGCCTTGAGCGAAGAGAACGCGGTCGTCAACATGTACGCTGGTCAGGCCAGTGACCTCGAAGGCCAGGGCCGCCAGATCAACGTGTACGGCGGGACCATCGGCACGCTCGTCGCCAACACCAACTCCTCATTCAACGGCGACTCGCTGGGCAGTTGCACGGTCGACGTCTTCGGAGGCACCTTTGAAGCCGGCAACGACCTTACCGCCTTCAACGACGGCATCATGAATCTACGGGGCGGCCTGATCCAGTCCGACTTCATCCGCGCCGCCGAGGGTGGCACGCTCAACATCTTCGGCACCAACCTCGCCGCACAACTCATCAATCCCAACGCGGTCAACGGCTACAGCATCTACACGCTCTCGGGCCAACTCGCTGACGGCAACTCGATCGACGGCCTCGAACTGCGAGTCCGCAACGACGGCGTGACCTATGGCCACTCCACGTTCAACCTGATCGCAGTCCCCACCCCTGGCGCGGTGGGCGTGCTGGCGATGGGCGGCCTGCTGGCATCACGTCGTCGCCGCTGAGCCGTCTGCCGATCCGCGCTCCGGGCGCACCGCTCTCTCATTTGTGTTTATTCACCACACCATCATTCGG
>JBAZUW010000024.1:12914-19374 GCA_041661205.1 Phycisphaerales bacterium | reverse complement strand
CCATCGCCCTCAAGCCTTCCCGCCTGATCGCCCCGCTTGCCTCGCTGTCCCTTTCCGGCGCGGTCCTCGCCCAGCCCACCATCACCAACCTGGGCACGTTGCCTGGGGCGCCAAGCTCGTACGTGTCGGGCATCAGCGCCGACGGGAGCGTCGTCTGCGGCGGCAGTGGGAACAACGCCTTTCGCTGGACCGCTGGAACGAATCTTCAGCAGCTCGAAGCGCCCGCCGGCACCAACTACCGATTCGCATTTGGAATGAGCGCCGACGGCTCGGTGCTCGCTGGGTATTCGACCACCTCGGCATTCAACTCTGCCCGCGCCGTCGTCTGGCGGACCGGCAGCAGCGTCCAGACCATCGGCGGTTTTCCGGGCGCTGGGTTTTCTGTCGCCCAGAGCGTCAGCGCTGACGGGCAAACGTTGGCTGGCTACGCCGATACGTCGGCGGGCGAGACGCACGCAGTGCGCTGGACGTCGACCGGGATCCACGACCTGGGAACGCTCGCAGGGGGCAGCTATTCGCTGGGCGACAGCGTCAGCGCCGATGCCTCGACCGTGACCGGCGGGTCGGACGATGTCGATGGGAACTTCTTCGCGACACGCTGGGTCAACGGTGGCCCGGCAGAGAGCCTTGGTGTGCTCCCGGGCTATGCAGCGTCAGAAGCCTTCGCGGCCAGCGCGAACGGGTCCGTGATTGTCGGCGCCAGCCAGAGCGCCGACGGTTCGACCAATCGTGCCTTTCGCTGGACCGATTCCGGCATGATGCAGGACTTGGGCGAACTCGCCCTCTTTCCGTCCTCCTGGGCGTCGAGCGTGTCCGGGGATGGCAGCATCATCACCGGGTACAGCGGCGACCCAGCCACGACCGGGATCCACGCGTTCATGTGGACCCAGGGCACCGGGATCGTCGACCTCAACACCTATCTGCCGACGCTCGGCGTCGATCTCACCGGCTGGACGCTCTCCAACGCGATCGTCTCCGCCGACGGATCAACCTTCGCAGGCTCGGGGCAGTTCAACGGCGAGACTCGCGCCTTCGTCGTCAGCGTCCCGTCCCCCGGCGCGGCGGGCTTGCTGGCGATGGGCGGGCTGCTCGCATTACGTCGCCGGCGCTGAATCCACCGCTGACGCAAGAGTCGCCGTCGTCATACTGATGAACCCGGACGATCCTTGGGGGACGAATCGTCCGGGTTCATTTCCCGCGCCAGCCACGCCTTGGCAAACGTCCAGTGCCGACGCACCGTGCGTTCGTTGAGCTGCATGATTGTGGCGATCTCTTGGTCCGTCAGGCCCGCAAAGAACCGCAGTTCGACGATGCGGGCCGCATCCTGATGTTCCCGAACGAGCCGGTTGAGCGCCTCGTCGAGCGCGACCGCGTCCAATGGCGAGCCGTCCTGATCCGGATCGGCGATGAACCCGAGCGATTCGCCGCCAGCAACCGGTTGTCCCCCGCCGCGCTTCTGCCGACGTTTGCCCCGCGCGTGATCGACGAGGATCCGTCGCATCGCCTGGGCCGCAAGACCGAAGAACGTGCCGCGATCGATGGACGGCCCTTGCAAACTCTTGCCATTTGCCGTCGCTGCAGGCCCAGCGAGTTTGAGATACGCCTCGTTCACGAGAGCCGTCGCACTGAGCGTGTGGTTGCGTCGCTCCGATTCGAGTTCCGACTGTGCCAATGCGCGAAGTTCGTTGTAGAGCACACGAATCCAGAAGGCACGGTCGGTCGTGCTTTGACCGTCGGTCACGGAAGGTGTCTGATCGGGTTGGCTCTCAGGCGGGTTCATCGATCAACGAGGGTAGATCGATCGGTGTTGGAGAAGAACGAAAGCGATTGGCATCAAGGGGGCCCAGTAGCCTCGTCCAAATTCGGATCTGCAAGTCTCACACTCTCCGATGACGGTTCCTAGCAGTCCGGTCACCCCGGTAGACGGCCACCGAGCCGGACGCACCCGCAACGATCGGTGGCGACCTTGTCTCCGTGACTGGCCTTTCATGGTGCTCGGTTCAGTAAAAACCGCGTTTCTGGCCCCCAAAGGCGGATTCCCTCCACAAAAAGGTCAAATCGTGTCCTGTCACCCCGACTTTGTTCAAAGTAAGGCCCTCCGATGAGCACATTGAAGGGCTTTCTCGCTGCTGGGGAGGGGTTTGGGTTCCTGCGGACTGGTTCAATCAGTTTCTGCCGATCAGCAGAAAACCGCTTCTTTCGGTCCGACGGTTAACGAGAATTGAACTCGTCACCCCTAATCCCCGCCAATAGCTGGGGAACAACGATGTACGTACTGCTCACCGCGATCAAGGACACGACGATCGGCACGGCATCGCTCGACGTGACATACCCGCGGCCGGACGAAGTCGAGAAGCCGTTACCGTCAATGGCCGTCACTGACGTGACCCGCCCCCTCCCGCAATCACGCACCGAGATGGTCGTTACCCTACCACCATGCGAAGCGTGATCTCTGCCCGGAACCTTTCTGCGGCACTGGCCGGGCGATGCCCCAGTGCCACTTCCCGCACGTGCCACCACCCGACCCGGCGGGCGGCGCCGCACTTGATCGCCGCCGTAGCCATGATCATCGCATCGCTCGCGCTTCCGGCCCGCCTGGTTCTGGCCCAGCAGTCGGTGGATGGCAACAAGCATGGCGGGGGCATTCGTGCGGGCCATGATGTGTGGCCGGGTCCTCAATGGGTGACGCCCGAAGTGAAAGCCCCAAAGGTGTCGTTTCACACCTTCGACAGCGCGGCGGCCAAGGGCAAGGTCAGCTACCACCTCTACACGCCGGCGGCGTATGACCAAGTCGAGAACAAGGATCGCTCCTTTCCCGTCGTCTACTGGCTCCACGGCTCCGGCGGCGGCGCGGCGGGGATCGCCAAGGTCGCGGCCCACTTTGATGCGGCGATCGAAGCCAGGTAGACGCCGCCGTGCCTTGTCGTGTTCGTCAACGGACTCGTCGAGGGGATGTACGTCGATTGGAAGGACGGCACCGCGCCGCTGGAGACGGTGATCGTCAAAGACCTCGTGCCGCACATCGACGGGGCGTATCGCACCATCGCCACGCGCGAGGGACGCATGCTCGACGGGTTCAGCATGGGCGGGTACGGCTCGGCGCGGCTGGGGTTCAAGTTTCCCGACATGTTCAGGGCCGTGTCGATCGTCGGCGCGGGGCCGATGCAGGAAGAACTCGTGCAAACACCGCGGGCCGGGCGGCAGCGGGCGGCGGAGGTGCTCGCCAAGGTCTACGGCGGCGATCAAGCGTACTTCCGCGCCGTCAGCCCGCGCACGCTCGCGACGCAGAACGCAGCCGCGATCACCTCGGGCTCGCTGGTGCGCCTGGTCATCGGCGACAAGGACGAAACCTTCGACAACAACCGCCTCTTCCACGAGCACCTTGCAAGCCTCAATATCCCGCACACGTGGACGGTGCTCCCCGGCATCGAGCACGACCCGATGGGCGTGGTCAGCGCGATGGGCGATGACAACTGGGCCTTCTATCGCGCGGCGTTTGGCGAGCCGCCAGCACCCGCCGCGGCCAGCAAGCCCCGAGCGTCGCTCACGCCCGGCAAGTCCATCACGCGATCGATCAAGGTCGGCACGCTCGACCGCCGCTCGCTGGTCTACATCCCGCGCGGGTACGACGCGAGCCGCCCCACGCCCGTCGTCGTCGTCTTCCACGGCGGCGGCGGCAACCCCGAGACGATGGTGAACTTCTGCGGGCTCAACGACAAGGCCGACGAGGCCGGCTTCATCGTCGCATATCCCTACGGCACGGGGCGGATGCCCAATCGCCTGCTCACCTTCAACGGCGGCAACTGCTGCGGCTACGCGATGGACAACAACATCGACGATGTTGGATTTGTGCGTGCGATGCTCGACGATCTGGCGACCGTGGCCAACGTCGATGCCAACCGCGTCTACGCGACGGGCATGTCCAACGGCGGGATCATGGCATACCGCGTCGCTTCTGAACTCGCCGACCGCTTCGCCGCGATCGCGCCCGTCGGCGGGCCGATGGGCACCGAAACCTGCAAGCCCACGCGCCCCGTCGCGGTGATGCACTTTCATGGCACCGCCGATGCGCAGGCCCCGTTCAACGGCGGCCAGGGCAAGGGCAACGCGCTCACCAATGTGCGGCCGGTCTTCCTCTCGGTGCAGCACTCGCTGGATCAGTGGATCAAGGCCAACGGCTGCGCCCAGCCGCCGGAGGTCGTGCAACTCCCCGACGCCGCGGCCGACGGCATGACCGTGAAGCGCACCACGTGGGGCGGCGGCAAGGACGGTGCCGAGGTCGTGCTCATCGAGATCACCGGCGGCGGGCACACCTGGCCCGGGCGCGAGCCGCCGCTGAAAATGCTCGGCGCTTCGACCAAAGACATCTCGGCCAACGACCTGATGTGGGAGTTCTTCCAGAAGCACGCGCGCAGGGCGGCGGACACAAAGCCGGAAACCAAGCCGCCGAGGCCATGAGGCAACGCAGGCAAGGCTGAGCGTGAGGACAGCGCACGATGACCTGTGATCCGTCTACTCGCACCTCACGCCGCCACGGTCGCCCATCAGGCGGCCACCGTAGCCGTTGTCTCCTCCGACCACGGCCCCTTTTCGCCGCGTGTGTGGACCCAGCGGGCCATGTAGACGGCGGTTTTTCCACCCTCGCCCGCCTTGAACTCGGCGCGGAAGCTCGGTTTGGTGGTCATGGTCAGGAACGTGAGCGCGGCGGGGTCGGTCGGCGCGGGGCTGTCGGCATCCACGAGCTTCACCGACACCTCGGCGCCGACTGGGGAAGGCGTGTGGACCTGCGACTAACATGTTTCATGAGCTGCCGCGACTCCTCCGACATGATCGGCGTCATTCTGAACATCCACGCGATGATCAACGGTTTTCTCGGTGATGCCATCGAAGACATACCCGAATCCCGCATGATCGAGCAGCCCGGAACCATCGTCAATCACCCGGCGTGGACCCTGTCGCACCTCAACGCGTATTCCGGGTTCTTGCTGTCGATGCTCGACGACCCGAGCGTGCCGACCGCCGATGCCGAGATGGAGCAATACGGGTATGGCACCAAGCCCGTCGCCGATCGCGCCGCGTATGCGACAAAGCGAGAACTCCTTGAACGCTTCAGGGAACGCAACGCGAGACTCGCCGTGGTCGTCGCCGAAAAGCACGCCGATTATTTTCCCAGACCCGCGCCAGAAAAGTTCCAGCCCCACGCGCCGACCATCGCACACATCGCTACCACGCTGCTCGTGGCGCACCCAGGACATCACATCGGACAACTGAACCAATGGCGACGTGCCGCCGGGATCACGGCGAAGCCGTAGCGGCAGGTGGATTGACACGCAAGCAGGTCTTTACGCCGCCACCGTCGCGCTGGCCGTGTCGCTCCACGGCCCCGTCGCTCCGCTCGTGCTCACCCAGGGCGAGAGGTAGTGGGCCTGCATCCCGCCTTTGTCCGACTCGAAGCTCGGCGACGTCTCGCCGCGGGTGACGCTGCCGATGTAGCGGTAGTCGTTCGGGTTCGCGGGCGCGGGCTGGCCCGGCGGGGTGAGCGCGACGAAGACCTCGGCGCGCTGAACTCCCTTGGGCCCGGCGAGGCGGGTCGGCGTGGACTCATCCACCAGCCGCAGTTGGTGCGTGCGCCGCACGGTCAACTCAAGTTGGACGCGGGTTTCACTGGACGCGGCTCGGTTCGGGAGATCGCTGTTTGTTCCGGGCACGTGCCAAGCGCAGCAAGACGACGCCGATGACCATCGCGGCACTCCACGCCGCCACCCAAGTGATGAGTTCAGGACGTGTGTCGAGGTGTCTGCAGGCGACCTTAATCGGAATGCTCAGGATGCCAGCAAGAGTCAACGCGCCCAAACCACCCATTACAACACCCATGCCGCACAGCAGCCATCCGAACGCGAGCAGTCTGTGCCGCATGGAAGAACTCCTTTTGAATGCCCCGTTGTATCCCGGGCGACTTTGCTCTACGGCCGCCGCGACACAGCGCCAAGTGGCAGCAGCGCACATGACCCATTGATGAGGGAGAGGCGCGGCAGTTGCGACTTGGCGCTTTCATCCTTCGCGGTCCGGCCCTTTCCGACAGCCGCCACCGTCAAACCGCTCGGGTCTCTGGCTGAGCCTATGTAGCAGGAACTGCCCACCTCTTGGACGATGCACCCGCTCACCGTGCGCACACCGGCTCAGGATCGCACGCCGCGATCTACGATCGGTATCCTCATGAAGGAGGTCCGCGCGTGGTCAGTGTCAGTATCGAAGCAGACAAGGTCGTCTTCAACATCCGCGGGATGCACAAAGTGTGGGCACTCCGAAGCCGGATCGAAACGCTGCGATCCAAGATTACCGGTGTGCGGCACGACCCTGAAGCCGTCCGCAGCCGGCGCGACCGCAAGGTCTTCGGAACCATGTTTCCCGGATGGCACCCCGGGCGGCTCACGGCCGGCACCTTTCGTGCAGATGGCAA
>JBAZUW010000024.1:0-12904 GCA_041661205.1 Phycisphaerales bacterium | reverse complement strand
TGACCGGGCCAACGCGCTCATCATCGACCTCGACCACCAGGACTTCGACCAGCTTGTCATCGAGGTGGAAGACCCAGAGCGCGTGGTGCGACTGCTGTCACGGTAGTGCGACGCTGGTTGTCGGTATCGGCACCGTCGATGCCATCGCGAACTCATCGCGGGATCGCGTTGCTGCCGTCTCCCCTATGCCGCCACCGTCGCCCCTCACGCTGCGACTGTTGCGGTAGCAATCTCCGACCACGGCCCCTTTTCGCCGCGGGTGTTGACCCAGCGGGCCATGTAGACGGCGGTTTTGCCGCCCTCGCCCGCCTTGAACTCGGCGCGGAAACTCGGTGTTGTGGTTATGGCCAGGGCGCGGCGGGGTCGGTCGGCGCGGGCACGGCGAGCGCGTCCGGCCACCAGTCGGCGGATGACGTCGCGGTCGGTGCTCTTCAGGTCGTCGGGGCCGCCGGGGGCACAGATGGCGGCTGCCCACCCTTGCTCTCGGCAAGGAAGGCTGCCTCGAGCGCTCGGCGGTGATCCCACGCCCACAAGCCCCACGCAATGCCTGCAAGAACGAGGCCGCCGAGTTCGAGCAATCGCCCCGCCCCGTAGGGGCTCATGGTCCAGGAGAGGCCCATCAAACGCATCGACACCGGGGCGTCCCCAACGAGGTCGATGCTGATGAAGAGCCACATCAGCCCGGCCAACACCGCCGTCCTGACCCACCACACCACCTTGCCCTTGCGTGTGGTGATGCCCTTTGGGGCGGTCGTGGTGAGCGTGTGGAGCGCGATGAAGAACAGCAGCATGAGGATCGGCGCGAGCCAGTTGCTCACCCACGCCACCTTGGACGACTCGCCGATGAACGCCGCCGCGATGGCAATCACAGCAAGCATGACGATCACGATCATCGGCTGTTTGAGCAGGTTCATGGCGTAGTCTAGCGTCCCCTACGCCGCCACCGTCGCCGTCGTGATCTCCGACCACGGCCCCGTGTCGCCGCGGGTGTTGACCCAGCAGGCCATGGGGACGGCGGTTTTGCCGCCCCTGCCGGTGCGTCTAGGATTTTCAATGCACCAAGCGGCGGACGAATCCGTGTCCGATCCGCGCCGCCGTCTGTGGAAGAAGGCCGTGCGAATCGCCGCGCTGATGGCTTCGGCGGCCGCGATGCTCGTGGTGATGGCGATGCTGGCGCTATGGCTGATGTTTCCCATGCGCCAGTCGGTCGTTCGCGCCGGGGCACACGCGCAGCTCGAGAGGATTGCGCAGGCCGCCCGCATCTACGAGAGTGACACAGGCGTCAGGGCGACGCTGGAACATGTGCTCAACTCCGGACACTTCGCGGGCGTGCAGCTGGAGGCATACTCACGCGCGTCGCCGATCAGCGAGTCGGACACGGGCCTGCCGCTGGTCGTGCAGACTGTTCCGTGCCGGGCGGTGCGCAAGGGGGAGAGCTGGGGCGGGATCGAACAGACAATCGACCACGACCTGCCCGCGTGCCGGTACGTGCTCATGCCGGACTGGACGGTGGTGCAGATGGACGAGCCCGACTATCAGCGCGATATCGCGCCGCGCCTCACGCTCACGCCGTTGAATTGAACTTCGCCGTCAGAAGAGATCGCGGCGCACGCGGGCTTCGCGGCGCTGTACGGCCGCGCCGCACCTACGCCGCCTTCGCTTCCCCTTACGCCGCCATCGTCGCCGTCGTGATTTCCGACCACGGCCCCTTCTCGCCCCGCGTGTTGATCCAGCGGGCCATGCAGACGGCGGTTTTGCCGCCCTCGCCCGCCTTGAACTCGGCGCGGAAACTTGCGCGGATGGTCATGGTCAGCAACGAGACCATATGGCAGGAAGCCGCAATTGTGCCCGCGTCGGAATGCGACGTAGACGGCCCATACGCTTTCGTCGTAGCAGCCGCGGACGCCGCAATCTCCATGGAGTTTCGCATGGGAAAACGCCCCTACATGTTCCAAGTCCCCGAGGGCTTGTTCGGCCAACCCATCGACACAGACATTCAGGAGTTCGCGACCGACGCAGAGTTGGCGCGGAGTGGGAAGCAACTCGGGGTGCGACTGCCCGCCGAACTACTGGCCGTGCTCCGCGTCCGCAACGGCGGGCAGATCCGCCTGAGTTCTTTCAAGCTTCCCTCACCGGCCGCGAAGCAGTACGGCCTCAAGGTCTACTCTTTAAGTCGTCTCGCGGGCGTTCACCCTACGCACAGCGACGCCATCACGCAGCAAACCGCAGTGGCACGGGCGGAGTGGGAGTTGCCGGACGGGCTTATCCCGCTCTGTGGCGACGGGCACACTTGGTGCTGCCTGGACTATCGTGCGTGCGGGCCCGAGGGTGAGCCGAGCGTGGCGCACATCGACCTGGAACAGTCGCACGAGTTCACGTTGGCACCGAACTTCGCGGCATTCATCTCGAAGTTGTTCCGAGACCCGGAGAGCCTGACGCCGGCGCTCATCTCGCTGGACAGCGAGGCGCCTGTGGAAAATATGCTCGCCGCCGCGCTGCAGGCGCTCGGTTGCAGGCCGTTCACGTTCCCTATTCACGTCGCCAACCCAAAGTTTCCGAGGCCGCCGACCTGGCACTGGCCGAAGTACCGCGGCATCCTCAGCAATTCGCCCGTGTGGATCGAGTATCAACAGAACAAACTTTACGAGAGTTCGATCCCGAAGACGCCCAAGCGGCCGGAGAAGCACCCGATGCTGACCGTGGCCGTTGCTCCCGCCGACGAAGAAACGTGCCTCCGTGAGTTGCTCGCCGGACTCGGGCCCGCCGCGGTACTGATCCATGGTGTGCAATAGTCTGATCGCCCGACGAACGAAGCCGCATGGCCGACCGCATTCACGGGCGTTGTTGTCGAGGACGAGGGGGTCAAGCCCTTCCAACTAGATCGCAAGAACACGACCATCGAAAAGGCGAAGGAAGTGCCGAGGCAAGCGGGATAGCGTCGCGTTGCTCCCGATGCCATCCGCACCACCTGCGTCATGACCGGCGCCCCTGACGCCGCCACCGTCGCCGTCGTGACGTCCGACCACGGCCCCTTTTCGCCGCGTGTGTTGACCCAGCGGGACATGTAGACCGCGGTTTTGCCGCCTTCGCCCGCCTTGAACTCGGCGCGGAAACTCGGCTTGGTGGTCATGGTCAGGAACGTGAACGCGGCGGGGTCGGTCGGCGCGGATACTCCTGGCGACGGCTACCAAAGCAGCCCGCCGAAGCGCGATGTCTTGGCTTGGGGCGCACCCCGTTCGACCGCCGCGCCCAGCGACCGCCGCCGGGCGCTCCACATGCGGTAGTACATCCACATGCCCGAGATCGTCAGCACGACCATCGCCGATCCCCACAGGATGCCGCCGACCACGCCGCCGTCGCCGAGCACTTCGCCGGTGTGCAAACGGAGGAGCAACGACTCGCGGCCGTCCGCTTCGCCATTCGCAGGGCCGATGATCGAGCCGTCCTCAATCTTCGCCGTGAACTGCACCGGCGCCCCGTCGGCCTTGAGCGCGTGCAAAACCACGCGCGGCGGGTCGGCCCGCAACCGATACTCGATCCAATCGATCCCCGCCTTGTCGCCCAGTTGCTTGGCCGCGTGCGCGGTGAGAGAATCCGTAGCGGCTCGCGGCTTGTCGAGCGATGCCCCGACCGTGAACCCCGACGCCTTCTCCGCCAGCCGCTCGCGCTCGGCCTCGTCGGCGCTCGTCAGCGACTGCACCTGCAAGATCACGCCCGTCACGCCCACGACCAGCAGGAACAGGCACGCGAGCAGCGACAACCAGCGGTGAATCTTGCGCATGGGGGCAGGCTACGCGAAAGCACGGACCCTTGCACCCCTATTGGCCTGCGGAAGCGGCTCATAGACTTTCATCGCAATGCAACGTCACCCTACGCCATCCGCAACAGCCACGCCCAGACCACTCCCCCGGGCCGTCTGGCTCCTCAGTTGGGTCTCGTTCTTCGCCGACGTGTCAAGCGAGATGATCTACCCGCTCCTGCCGCTCTTTCTGATCGGCGTGCTGGGATCATCGAAGGCACAACTCGGGATCATCGAGGGCGCTGCGGTGCTCATCGTGTCGGTGATGACGGCCATCGCGGGCTTCCGCAGCGATAAGAGCGGGAAGCGCGTGATCTGGATTCAAGTCGGGTACGGCCTACCG
Organism: Phycisphaerales bacterium; assembly: GCA_041661205.1. Taxonomy (GTDB): domain Bacteria; phylum Planctomycetota; class Phycisphaerae; order Phycisphaerales; family UBA1924; genus RI-211. The sequence continues at coordinate 8,762 of JBAZUW010000024.1, read as the reverse complement.
ATGGTGGGCAAGGCGATGATCGCCCTCGCCACCGCGTGGGGGCTCGTGCTGGGCGGGCGGCTTCTGGACCGCTTCGGTAAGGGGCTGCGGAGCGCGCCGCGGGATGCCATGATCGCGGGCGCGGTGGAGGCGGACCAGCGCGGGCGGGCCTTCGGCGTGCATCGCGCTCTCGACACAGCGGGGGCGCTCCTGGGCGTGCTTCTCTCGGCGTTTCTTCTGTGGTGGCTGACGGGCACGCCGCACGAGACCGCCGCGGCCCACGCGGCGACCGCTGCCACCGAGACCCCGGCGTGGGTCTATCGCGCGATCTTCGGCGTCGGCGCGGGACTCGGTTTGCTCTCGTTCCTGCTCACGTTCCTCGTGCGCGAGGCGGATGCGCCTCTCGTCGTGCCGCCGAGCAATACGCCCCCGGTGGAGGGATCATCCGCCGTGACACTCGCCCCGAAACCGGCGGCGGGCGTCATGGGACTGCCGCGCGCATACTGGTCCGCGCTGGCGGTGCTGGTCTTCTTCTCGCTTGCCAATAGCAGCGACACATTCATCCTGCTCCGCGCCAGCGACCTGGGCTACTCGCCGTGGGCGGTCGTGATGGTCTACGCGCTCTTCAACGTCACCTACGCCGCGCTCTCGTATCCAGCGGGGGCGCTCAGCGACAAACTCGGTCGCTGGCGCATCATCGCTGCCGGATGGGTGATCTACGCGGTTGTGTATGCAGGCTTCGCGTTGCTCCCGGCCGAGCACGCGTGGGGCCTATGGCCGCTGATGGCGACTTATGGCGTCTACATGGCCCTCACCGACGGCGTGGGCAAGGCCCTCATCGCCGACCACGCGCCCAGGGAGCGCCGCGGCGCGGCGATGGGCATCTTCTACGCCCTCACGGGGCTGACGACGCTGGTTGCAAGCCTCATTGCGGGGGTCGTCTGGGACCGCTCGGGCCCGACCGCCGCGTTCCTGATCGGCGCGGGCTTCGCGGTGGTGGCGCTGATCGCGCTGGGTGTGATGCGGATGATGCAAAGGCGACCATCAACGCGCTAAGCCGCCACCGTCGCCGTCGTCACGTCCGACCACGGCCCCTTTTCGCCCCGCGTGCTGACCCGTCGGGCCATCTAGACGGCGGTTTTGCCGCCCTCGCCCGCCTTGAACTCGGCGCGGAAACTCGGTTTCGTGGTCATGGTCAGGAACGTGAACGCGGCGGGGTCGGTCGGCGTGGGCTGGTCCACATCGACCAGTTTCACCCACACCTCGACCCTGAGCACGCCCGCCGGGTTCGCTGTCCGAGTTACAACGGAAGGGCTAGGCCGGACGCTCACGTGCCGTCCACGCCATGCCGCGCCCCGGCAGCACATCGGCAACGGTCCATGAGCGTACCCATCCCGTAATCGGCGCGCGCGGGGTGATGGTGATGGGGAAGATCGCGCTGCGCTCGCGGACCAAGACCTTGAGCAGCCAGTCGCGGCCCCTGTCGCGTCGTCTCGTGGGGTCGCGCTGCTCCGGCGGATCGCTGGGGTGAGCGTCCGCCGTGTGGATCGAGGCGTTGGCCGAACGCCCGTCCGGCCAGAAGCACGCGACGAGCGCGTAGGTTGGATCGCCCGTGTCGTCCCTGGCTGGTGCGACCGTCCCAATCAGCGCGGAACCGTCGGCCAAGAGCAAGTCCGCGACGACAAAGAAGTCCTCATCAACGCCAGGCCGGACTTCGCGCCGGTCGGGAAAGCCGCACATGAAGTCGGGATCGCCGACATCGTTGCCCCGCGCGAAGATCGGCATCCACACGGCGGCCATCGCGGCGTGTTCATGCTGCCAGTCGTGCCCTTCGAGGATGATGGTGTTTTCGATCATGGGAAGTCGTCGCGGAATGGGGAGGTACTCTGGAATCATGGTAAGTGCCTGCGCGTTCCGGTGCAGTTCTATCATCGTCCCATCGTTGCAGCGGCCCGCTCCTGCGGATGAGGAGCGAGCGGTGAAATCGCGTGCCGCATCGGTGGACCAACCAGCGGATATTCCCATGAACCCTCTTGAACGTCTCCGCAGATTGCTCGCCGAGAAGGGAATCAGTCAGCAGGCCGCAACGAGAATTCTGACCACGGCGCAGGCGTGCCTGGGTTTTTGCACCGTGCGCGAAGACCATGAAGAACGAATTCCCGTTGGTGCGACCAAGGTCGGGGGCGCGGCGGACCTTCCCCAGGGCGCAGCCTGGCCCGCTGCCAACGGCGTCAACTTCCGCTTCATCGCGCAGTTTGATTTGGGCGAGGTCTCGAAGGATTTGCCCCAAAGCCCGCTGCCTGAACGTGGGCTGATGAGTTTCTTCTGGTGCCAGGAGGATGAGCTCGGCGCAACGCCCGAGGGTGTCCGCGTGCTCCACACGCCTGACACTGCCACGCTGGTGCGAGTGAGCGATCCGTGGGCCGCGGTGCCGGAGCGTGTGGGACTCATCCGACGGTTGTGGGGCGAAAAGCCCTCGCCGCGCGGACAGGGGTTTTGGCCTTGTCGGGTGGAACTCTCCTTGAAGGTGACGATTCCTGATCCGAACGGTCCTCGCGGCATCGGCGAGGAGTTGGTGAGCAAGGCCGAGTTTGACATGATTTATGGCGGCGGCTTGGAGAAAGAACTCGCCGCGGCCGGTGTGCTCGATGTCGGACACCGGCTGCTCGGAGAGGCATGTCCAATCCAAGGCCCAGTCGAGTTCGACGCCCAGTGGGATCGCAACAAGGCGGGTTCGGAGGATGAAGCCGCGCAGGTGAAGGCTGCGGCCGCCTGGCGGCTCTTGCTCCAGGTGATTGCCGACGACGCCCCCGAGTTTGGCTTCGGTGACTTGGGATCGATCTACTTCATGATCCGGGAGGTCGATCTGGTGTCGCGGCGTTGGGATCAGGTGCGCGTGGTGATGCAATGTCATTAGGCCATCACGGGGAAGATCGCCGCCGAGTTCGCTGATCGGCGAACGGACCAGTCAGCGGGCTGTGATGTGCATCCGGCCGGAGGCTCGGTCGTACAGTCTTGTGCCGACCGAGCAACCAGCATGGACGACCATCCCTCCAACTCGGCACAGCCGCGATCGTCCAGAAGGGTGAAGCGGGGCTACCACCTGCACATCACGCGGCGTGCAGACTGGAGATATGCGAGTTCTGGCCCGCCCATCACGCGTGCGGAGTTCAATCGCCACTTCCGCAATGGCCTTCAGGGCTACGGGCTCTCGTACCTCAGCACGAATCGACTGAGGTTGTGGATCACGCCACATACTCCCATGGAGGTCGCCCTCCTTGTCCGTCCGGGCGGCGAGATCGTGTGTGGTCTTCCATCACAGGCCCGCTTGCCCGCGATTGTCGAGGCGGCCCGCGCGATCGGCGCCCGCGTGGTTGGCGACGATGGCGAGGAGTACGGCCCCGATACGCCGCTGCCGGTCGAGGCCCCAGAAGGCAACCCTGTCAGCGCGTGGAGGCGGGTCGAGAGCGCTATCGGCCAGTTCATCATTCTGGCGATCGTGCTCCTGGCGCTACCCGTGTTCGTGTGGGGCGTGATCTACTGCTTCTGGTATTGCTGAGTTGCAGGCGTCCTCTACGCCGCCACCGTCGCCGTCGTGATCTCCGACCACGGCCCCTTCTCGCCGCGCGTGTTGACCCACCGGGCCATGTAGACGGCGGTTTTGCCGCCTTCGCCCGCCTTGAACTCGGTGAGGAAACTTGGGCGGGTGGTCATGGTCAGGCACGTGAGCTCGGCGGGGTCGGTTGGCGCGGGGCGCGACTGCCTCACAAGTCACCATGCTCTACAGTGAACCATGCAGGCTCCCCTGGTGTCCATCACTGGCTTGCCCGATGAAGCCGCCCACGCGATCCCCGAGTATTGGCGGGCGATCTCAATGCGCGACAAGTGCACGCGCTGCGGCGTCCCGAAGCAGCACACGCGCAAGATGGACGGGCCGATCCCGCTCTTCGAAGGGACGCGCAGCATCCTGGCTCCGGTATGGGGCGTTCAGCCGCACCTCGTCGGCCGCGCCCTCTTTGACGCGATCCGCCACGACCTGCCCCCGCACTGGGTCTGGAAGGTCATTCCCGATGCTCGCAGCGCGCTGCTGGATCCCATCGGTGTTCGTGTGCGTCCCAAGCATTGCCCGATCGCCCACGCCGAGGGGTACGCTCCGCAGCGTTGCCGCGCCTGCGGCGAACTCAAGTATCCCAAGGGGCGGCTCACGTATGTCGTGCGCGGAATACTTCCGGACTTCCCGATCACGCAGATTCGAGGCGCGTGGTTCATTGCCGAGAAGTCGTACGCGGCGCGGCTCCTCAAGAAGTTCCCGCGCAAGCTGAAGGCCGAGCCGTTTGAAGTGCATGACCAAGCGCCGGATTCGGTTGATGCCTAAGCCGCGATCGTCGCCGTCGTGATCTCCGACCACGGCCCCTTCTCGCCGCGTCTGTTGAGCCAGAGGGTCATGTAGACCGCCGTCTCGCCGCCGTCGCCCGCCTTGAACTCGGCGCGGAGGCTCGGGCGGGTGGTCATGGTCCAGAGCGAGAGCCCGTCGCGGACGGGGAGGTGTTGGACTTTCAGGGGTCCCTCAAGATTCCGAATCTGTCTTGGCGCTCAACAAACGGTGTATCTCCGAGCCCCACCCCCTAACGTCCTCCAAGAAAAGTTTCATTGGTGTACTGTCACCCCGATTCAAGCACCAACGCCCGCGAGGCATTTCGCGGGCGATTGTCGTTTTCCACCGCGTGCCTGCTTCGCCGGATCAGGTTCAGCGGTTCGGAGACGCCCGTCACCTTTCGACGTCGCGAACACAGGAACCGTTGTATCACCCTGAGCGAGCGGCGCGAGTGCCGGGCGGCCCTCTTGCTAGCGAGCCATGCTCAACTCGAGTAGCCGGTACGCCAGCCCTTCGCGCATCCAAGTCTGCGGCTCAGCGAAGGAGGAGATGTTGCACAACAAAATCACGGAGATGCCTTGCTCTGGCGCGAACAGGTCGACCACGTTGTATCCGGCGATCGCACCGTGCCTTTCTACGATGCGAACCGATCCGAGGCCGCTGAAGTCGATGGAGTAGACCCAACACCCCATTGCACCAAAGCCTGAATCAGGCGAAGACTCCAGCATGACGTCGCGGAACTTTCGGTCCAGCAGGTCGTCGCCCATCAGGGCAACGTTGAAGGCCAGAAGATCCCGAGCAGTCGAGTACGCCGCGCCGGCGCCGCTGTAGTTCGCGAGTTCCTGGTGCGCCGGGAATCGTGCGTCGGCCGATGGACCATCGTCGAGGTCGTAGCTCGGCGGCATCAGGGGTATCACACGTCTCCCGGTGATGACGCCGGAGGACTCCATCCCCGCGGGAGTGAAGATCTCCTCTCGAAGCACGTCTTCGAGTGACTTTTCAAGGGTGCTTGTCAGGATGGCGCCAAGCAGGACATAGTCGGTGTTGTTGTACTCGAACCGTGATCCGGGCTCGAATGCGAGATCGCATTCGCCCAGCTCCTTCGCCAAGGCCACGGCGTCCGTCTTCAGGTCCGTCCGTGCATAGAAGTTGCGAACGACTGTTTCGGGTTGCGGCAGTCCGCTTCGGTGGCGCAAGAGCTGTCGCACTGTCACACGGGCTGCCCACGGTCTGTCGAGGAACGGTAGATACCGCTGCACCGGATCATCTAGCTTGATTCTGCCGGCTTGCACCTGCCGCATGACACTGACGGCCACAAACAGCTTGGTCACCGATGCCACGGGCATCGGCTCCCCCAGCGTGTGATGGATAGAAAACGTCCGGTCAGCCAACCCCACGGCAAACTCGCCGACCACAACGCGATGTCTGGCGATGAGCGCTACGCCGTCGAAGCGACCGGCGCTGTGTGCTTGTTCAATCGTGCGACGGAGAGCGTCACGCTGGTCGGAAACGGCGGAGTCTCGCCCAGCAGAGGCCTGAGGTATGTCCTGAGTGGTTGCGCATCCAGCCGCACACAGAGACAAGACCAAGCCCAAGGTCCTGCGTTTCCACCTCTCCGGCTTGCGAACGCGGGGGCCGGTACACGGGGGACGTGCGCGATCAAAGGAGCGTCGGATCGATCCGCTTGAGTTCAGTTTCATCCGCATGACTGTATTCCAAGCCGACGAGTTGTGGGTGATTTGGTCTGGGTGTTGAAGGGATGTGAACTTTGCGTGATCGGCCATCTTTGTCTGACGGACTCCGATCACCGCTTTCTCGCTCCGCGTGTTGACCCCACGGGCTATGAATACCACTTCCCCAAACTCCACCGACATCGCCCGCCTTGAACTCGTCGCAGAAGCTCGGGCGGCTGTTCATGGTCAGGAACGGCCACCCTGAACCGGTGATTCCGCCAGGATTACGGCAGATGAAGCGCTGGTACTCGCGCCAAGCATCCAAACTCCTTAGAGCATCGAACTTGTCGGGAGTGGATCGAGCCAAGCTGACATCCGCCGCTTCCGAGCCTCTTCGGGCAACGCTGCTGCGAACGGTGTCGATCGCGCTGATCATCGGAACGATCGCCACGCTGCGAGTGAACGGCACGCCCCATGGCACGGATGCGTGGTGGCAGTGGGTAGCCCGCGTTGCCGCGGCGCTGTGGATCACCTTCGGCGGCCACTACGTCGAACTTTTCTATCTGCACCGGGTGCTGCCCCGGGTTCTTTCACGCGGCGGCGCGGTCGGTGCCTCCGGCTGGCTCGTGCGCCTTGTGGTACGCTGCGCTGTCTGGGCCGTCGGCGGGGCGGTCCTCTGGATCTGCGGCGTGGCGACCTATGGGCTGATAATGGGCGGAGGGATGCCTTCGGCCCGAGATCTTCCCGCGATCGCCGCTCAAGGAGCAGCGGGATTCATCGTCATCGAGCTGCTTGGCGTCCACGTCATCCTGACGATCATCGGCTACCCCAGCATTTGGCGGTCTCGCAACGGGCGGTGGGGGTAACATGGCCGCGTTCCCCAGGCTGTGAATCGTGCCCCGCGTCAGTTCCGCCATCCGGGCTGCCTGACACTGCTTCCACTGTGCCTCAAGGGGTCCTCGATGAAAAGGCTGCTTCGACCGATCCTCGGCTCAACTCGCTCGACCTCCTGGTCAACAAGCGCCGGCCTGCTCGTGCTTCGCCTCGGCGCTGGCTTTCTTTTGGTCACCGTGTTCGAGAAGTTTCTCCCGCGTGACGGCGTGTGGGGGCCGCAGCAGTGGTTTGTTGACGATGTGGCGAAGATGGGCTTCCCGATGCCGCGGGTGTTCGCATGGGCGGCGGTTCTTTCGGAGTTCATCGGCGGCATCCTGTTGATGCTGGGTCTTCTCGCGCGACCCGCCGCGTTCTTTATTGCCGTGACGACATTCGTCGCCGCTTTCATATACCACAAACAGCCATTGCAGCCGGGTCTGCCGGCGGTGATCTACTTCTTCATGTCGCTGTCGCTCGTGTTCACGGGCCCGGGCCGCATTAGCCTCGATGCCTTGTTGGCTCGACGCTTCCTCTCCGTCTTGCGGCCAGCAGGTGCGTCAGTTCGAGCCTAACTGTTCGGCAAATCGGCCGCAGCAGACCTGTTGCCGGGTCGATCGTCGCTTCTGAACGAAACCTTGACTTCGTGCAGTCGAAGGTCAATACTTGCATCGACATGCAACTAAATAGACCGTTGCGGGCTGCGGCGAGACCGCTTAGGCCGTCCAAGGTGCTCAGACTGTGAACCCAGTGCTTCGCCGCAGCAGCTTCCCGGCTGTTTTCTCGCGGGGTCTGTTGTCGAGAACATCACTTACGGAGATACCCATGACTGATATGCACCCCGGCAGCCAGCCCCGCACTCCCGTTGTCGACCCCGCAGCCGACGTCGTCCGGATGAAGGTCCGTGAGGGATACTCCAAGATAGCGCAAGGCGGGTGCTGTGGCCCGAGCGGCGGCGGGTGCTGCGGAGCTACCGCGTTCACGCCGCCGCAGCTCGCCCACGCGATTGGCTACTCCGGTGACGAACTCGCCGCGATCCCTGAGGGCGCCAACATGGGTCTCTCCTGCGGCAATCCGACTGCGATCGCTTCGCTGCGGCCCGGTGAAGTTGTGCTGGATCTCGGCGCGGGCGGGGGGTTTGATTGCTTCGTGGCGGGTGTCAAGGTCGGCCCGCTCGGCCGAGTCATCGGTGTGGACATGACTGCCGACATGATCAGCAAGGCACGCGGCAACATCGCGTCCTACCGCGAGCACAGCGGGCTGAACAACGTTGAGTTTCGGTTGGCAGAGATTGAACATCTGCCTGTCGCTGATGCGAGCGTGGACGTAGTGATCTCCAACTGCGTGCTCAATCTCTCCCCGGATAAGCCACGTGTTTGGAGTGAGATCGCTCGTGTTCTCAAGCCGGGTGGCCGCGTCGCCATCTCCGACTTGGCGCTCGTGCGTCCTCTGCCCGACTCTGTGATGGCAGACATTGAAGCGCTTGTCGGGTGCGTTGCCGGGGCTGTGCTTATTGAGCAGACGCGGGACATGGCCATCGCGGCCGGGCTTACGGCAGTCACGCTCAGCCCCAAGCCGCAGTACATCGACGCGATGACAGACTGGAAAGACCCCCTCTATCTCAGCATCATTGCAAAGCTCCCACGCGGCGGAAAGCCCAGTGATTTCGTCACAAGCCTTGACGTAACGGCTACCAAACCTCCTCGCCCCGCATGATCGCGCTCGGACAGGACAGGCCGCCTGACTCGATCAGAGCTCGGGGGCGTAAGCGCTCGAAGCCACAACTGGTCACATCCACGGGCGCAACGCTCGCTGCAAAGCCCTCGCCGCAGAGTTCAATCGTTCATCCGCCGCTCGATGCGGCG
>JBAZUW010000023.1:0-25376 GCA_041661205.1 Phycisphaerales bacterium | reverse complement strand
GCTGCCTGCTCACCCGCGGCGAAGCGTCGCAGCAATGCGGCGTCGTCCGTGCCGTCCGGGGCCGTGCCCGCCACGGGGTCGCCGGGTCTGCCGCCTTGAATGTGAAGCGTCGTCATGCGTTGAGCTCCCACATCTTGGACCGGCCAGACCCCGGTTCGGTTCGCGCAAGTACACAACTTTGCGCGCAAAGCCGGTCAGTCGGGCTTGGCGAGTGGCCCCGGGGCGGCTGGCCGCTCGCTACGCTCTCGGTCCATGACTGGTGCCACGCCGCCAACTACGCCACCGACGGATTTGCCCGGCACGCCCGCCAAGGCCGGGTCGGGCGCGCTCAAGTTCATTTTTTTCACGCTGTTCCTTGAGGTTCTGGGATTCGGGCTGTTTATTCCCGTGGGCCCGAAGCTCATCGAAGAGTTGCTTGCCAAGCAGGACCCGGCGCTGGGCAACCCCGCGGAGGCCTCGCGATACTTCGGGCTGCTCGTCTCCAGCTTTGCGTTGATGCTGTTTTTCTTCGCGCCGGTGATGGGGGCGCTGTCGGATCGCGTGGGTCGCCGCCCGGTGCTGCTGATTTCGATCCTGGGCTCGGGGCTGGATTACTTTGCGATGGCGGCCTCCCCCGTCCTGTGGGTGCTGTTCATCACGCGCATGCTCAACGGCGTTTCAGGGTCCACCATCACGGTGTGCAACGCCTACATCGCGGACGTCACGCCCCCGGAGAAGCGGGCCGGCGCGTACGGAATCGTGGGGGCGGCGTTTGGGCTTGGGTTCGTCATCGGCCCCGCGGTGGGGGGTGTGCTCGGGGAGTACGACATCCGCCTGCCGTTCTACGTCGGCGGCTCGCTGGCGATCATCAACTGGCTGTACGGGTGCTTCGTGCTGCCGGAGTCGCTGAAGCCGGAGCACCGGCGCAAACTTTCGGTCTCGAAAATGAACCCGGTCGCGGTGTTCGGAGCCCTTCGGGAGCACGCCCTGGCCAAGGCCATGAGCGGGTCCTTCTTCCTGATCAATCTGGCCATGTTCGGCTTGCAATCCACGTGGGTGCTCTACACGGGCAAGCGGTACGGGTGGTCGGATCTCCAGGTGGGTCTGTCGCTCACGTGCGTCGGCATCGGGGCGGCCATCGTGCAAGGGGGCCTGGCTCGCAAGATCATCCCCGCGCTGGGCAAGGGGCCCATCGGCGAGCGACGCGCCGTGCTGATCGGCGGGCTCATCGGCGTACTCGCTTACGCGGGCTACGGCGCGGCACCGGCCGGCTGGATGATCTACGTCATCATCAGCCTCGCCAGCCTCGGCGGCATCGCCCAGCCCGCGGCCATGGCGCTCATCACCCGCACCGTCCGCCCGGATGAGCAAGGCGCCATCCAAGGGGCCATCTCGGGCATCAACAGCATCGCGATGATCTTCGCTCCGCTCATCGCCACCTACATATTCAGCAAGGCGAACCCGGTGAATCCCGAGGGCTCGCCGTGGGCGGCTCACCCCGGGTTGTCGTTTTATTACTGCGCTGTGGTGGCCGGGCTGGGCCTGGCGGCGGCGTGGTACGCCATGCGGCATGTCGAGCACGACGCCCGCGTTGTTCCCGCGTAACGCCTTCTGGTCTGGCGGGTACGCTTGAGCACCATGAAGACCACCACCCTCGCGGCGATCGCCCTCTTCCCCGCCGCGTTCGCGGCTCCGGCCCTCGCGCAACCCATCGAAACCCTCTATCGCAACTCCTGCGTGAACTGCCATGGAAAGCTGGGCCAGGGGGGCGGCGCGGGCGCAACGACCTTCCTCACCCGCGAACTCTTCGACGAGAAGTACGACCGCCCTTTCTTTGACATCATCAAAAACGGCGACAAGAACAAGGGAATGCCGGGTTTCGCAGAGGCACTCTCCGACGCCAAGGTGTGGGGGCTGGTGGTGTACATTCGCGAGCTGCAATCGCAGGCACTGCGAAAGGAGTTCGGCTCCCCCCGCGCCGACGTTGCCGGAGTTTTTAGCTCGCAGCACGCCAAGTTCAAAATCGAAACGGTGATCCCGCCCGGAAAGCTTGAGATCCCCTGGGCGATCGACTTTTTTCCCGCCGGCGGCCCCAGCGACAAGTTCAAGGCTCCCGGGGTCAGCATCGTTACGGAGCGAGAAGGCCGGGTGCGCGTGGTCGCGCCCGATGGGAGCGTCTCTGAGCCCCTCTCTGGCACGCCGCCGGTGAGATTTGCCGGCCAGGGAGGCATGCTCGACGTCACCGTGCACCCGGACTTTGCCCGAAACGGTTGGGTCTACTTGGCCTTTTCAGACCCCGACACGCCCGCGAAGAAGAATGGCATGACCAAGATCGTGCGCGGGCATGTGAGCAAGGACGACAAGGGCACGCTCGCGTGGACCGATCAGGAGACGATCTTCGAGGCGAAGAAGGAGCACTATCTGCCGACGTCAATCCACTTCGGCTCGCGGATTGTGTTTACGGAGCCGAAGGAGAGCGGGGCGGACATGGGCCGCCGGTATGTCTTCTTCAGCATCGGCGAGCGCGGGCACATGGAGATGGCCCAGGACACCACCCGCCCCAACGGGAAGATTCACCGGCTGTGGGATGACGGCAAAGTGCCCGACACGAACCCCTTCGCGCACGCAGAGGGGATGTACCCGTCCATCTGGACCTTTGGCCACCGAAACCCGCAGGCCCTTGCATTCGATCTTGACGGCCAGCTCTGGGAAACCGAGCACGGGCCCCGGGGCGGGGATGAGCTCAACCTGATCGACGCGCGGGGCAACAAGAACTACGGCTGGCCCACGCTCTGTTTCGGCATGAACTACAACGGAACGGCGTTCGACACGCCATGGCCGGACGTGGTCATGAACACCAAGCTTGCCGACTCCGCCAAGGAACTCGTGCCGCCGGTCTCCCGATGGCTCCCCTCGATCGCCGTGTGCGGCATGGACTGCCTACGCCCCGGCCCCAAGGGCGAAGCCTTTCCGCAGTGGAAGGGAGATCTCTTCGCTGGCGGTTTAGCGGGTGAAGCCGTGCACCGAATCCGCATCAAGGACAACAAAGTCATCGAGCGCGAAGAGATCATCCAGGGGATGGGACGCGTGCGCGACGTGCAGAGCGGCCCCGAGGGAGACCTGTACATCGTGCTGAACGAGCCCGACGAGATCATCCGGCTGGTGCCGGCAGGCGAGTAAGCGATTACTTCTGCTTCTTGGGCACCTTGACGCCCCGCTCGTCGAGCAGGTTTCTCCATGCAGTGCCCGCGGGGCCGCCGTTGTCGGTGAAGCGGCCCCCCTCGGCGGCGTGGATCATGATAATCACGTCGTCGAAGGGGAACATCCAGCGCAGCCCCCCGTGGCTGGGACCCTTGACGCGCGAAACCTTGCGGATCTGGTCGAAGACCTTGGCGCTGATGCCCGCGGCGTCCATGAGTTCTTTTTTGCTGAACCCCTTGTCGGGGCCCATGTCTTCGCGGGGTTCTTGACCGGGTCGCATGGACACATCCTTCAGGCGGGGAGGGAGTTACCACAGAGGCACAGAGGCACAGAGAAGACGCGGAGAAGGAGAAGGGAGAGAAAGAGAGAGGAAGAGGAGCAAGACGAAGACACGAAGACCACTAGAGACCTAGAGACGGGATGTGAGGCACACGTTGCGGGGGAATGATGCACGATCGGTGCTACCCATCGCTTGGGGAACAGGCTGCGTTGAACTTCGTCTCTTCGTCTCTCCGGAACTTCGTCTCCCTGCCTTACTTCAGCTCCACAAGCCCGATGTTTCGGAACTGGATCTCCGCGCCTTCGCTCTGTAGGCCGATGTAACCGGGGAGTTCTTCGGCGTTGGTGCCGCGGTTGACTTCTTCGCCGTTGACGAACAGCGTGACGTCGCCGTGGTTAACGACGATCTCGTACTGGTTCCACTGGCCGATGTCGCGTTCGGCCTCGTGCGTCTTGGCCGTGCGCCGCCCCTTGTTGCGGTCCTTGTCGGTCTGCATGGAGTAGCCGCTCATGAGGTAGAAGTCTCCGGCGTTGCCGGACATGAGCTGAGCCTCGATGGTCTTGGGCCACACCTGGTCTTCGCCGCTCATGCGGAGCATGACGCCGCTGTTTCCGGGCTTTTTGGTTTCAGGGTTGAACCGCCACTCGAGGCGCAGGATGTAGTTGGTGTACTGCGTGTCGGTGCGGAGGTAGCCGGTGGGGGTGCCCTTGCAAAGGAGCAGGCCCTCCTTCACGGTCCACACCGGGTCGGGGGTTGCTTTGTCTTTAGGTGTGAAGGCGGTCCAGCCGGCAAGGTCTTTGCCGTTGAAGAGCTTCACTTCGCCAGCGAGGGGCGAAGCCAGGTCGCGCACGCGAACGTTCTTGTACGCCACATCGCCAGGGTGCTCCTGCAGGTCGATGTGCCCCTTGGTCTGAATGCCGAAGCCCTTCCATTCTTTGAACTTGCTCTTGGCGATCTTGTCGAGCCACTGGGCGTTCACGTTGCCGTCGTCGTCGAACATCCGCTGCTCGACGAGCTTCTGGCCGTTGAGCCAGTGCTGCACCACGCCGTTGCGGAAGTAGATCCGCCCGTGGTTCCACTCGTTCACGGGGTTGAGCTTCTTGGTGGCGGGGGGCTTGGTGATGTCGTACAGCGACCCGGCGGAGTGCACGCCGTCGGGCGGATCGCCGTTGGTGGCGTCTTCCAGAATCTGGTACTCGGGGCCGGTCATGTACGGCTCGTCGGCGACCTCCGTGACGCGGTACATCACGCCCGAGTTGGCCTTGGGGCCGGTCTTAAAGTCGAACTCGAGCTCGAAGTCGGTGAACTCATCGCGGGTGACGATGTCGCCCCCGCCTCCGTTGGACGCGTGGCGGAGTTCCCCGTCGACGAAGCTCCAGCCCTTACTGGGGAAATCAGCCTGCTTGTAGCCGCGCCACACGCTCTTGGCGTCGGGGCCGGAGAGGGGCTTCCAGCCAAGCTTGGCGTCGAGCGATGCGTTGTCGCCGAACATCGCGGGGGCGTTGAGGGTGAGAGCCGCCAGGAAAAGGGTGGTGAGCATGAGTAAGTCCGTGCGGTGTCGGGGTGGCACCGCTCTCCAGAGCGGTGTATCGGAAGGAATGAATGGAAGGGCACCGCTCTGGAGAGCAGCGCCACCACAACGCGGCACCACCACCAAACGGCACCACCACAGAACGGTGTCAACTTTGGCGAGGAACCAGCAGCAGCCTACCGCGCCCCGTTGTGCGTCGCCAGCGCGGAGGAATAGCTATCGATGCACTTGTTGGCCGCTCCGTCCCAGGTCAGCCGGTGCAGCTCGATCGAGCCGTGTTCCCGCAGGGTCTGGCTCAGCGGCGGGTGTCGTAACACCGCCACGATCTTGTTGGCCATTTCGTCGATATCCCAGAAATCAACCTTCAGCACGTGACTCAGCACCTCGCTGGCCCCGCTGGTCTTGCTGAGGATCACCGGCACATCGTGGCTGATGGCCTCAAGGGCCGCGATGCCGAAGGGTTCGCTGACGCTGGGCATGACATAGCAGTCCGCCATGCGGTACACCCGGTCAACATCCCGCCCGCGCAGGAAGCCGGTAAAGAGCACTTTGTGTCCGATGCCCATGCCCGCGGCCAGTTCGATCATCCGCAGGGCCATGTCGCCGCTGCCCGCGAGAACAAACTTCGCCTCCGGCACTTTCTCCAGCACGCGCTTGGCCGAGGCAATGAAGTACTCCGGGCCCTTCTGCATCGTAATGCGGCCCAGAAACAGCACCAGCTTGTCCGTGCTTTCAATCTTGGCACCCAGCGCCGGCTGAATCGCCTCGCGGTCGATGCCGTTGTACACCACATCCACCTTGTCGGGCCTCAGGGCGTAGCGGCGCACGCAGATCGACTTGGTCATCTGGCTCACCGCTACCACCCGGTCGGCGGCATGCATGCCCGCCCGCTCGATGTCGTACACCCGCTGATTGACGTTGTTTCCGGAGCGATCAAACTCCGTGCTGTGGACGTGCACGATCAGGGGCTTGCCCGTGACGTGGGCCACCGCGATGCCCGCGGGGTACGTCAGCCAGTCGTGGGCGTGGATGACATCAAACTGCTCGCGGCGAGTGAGGGCGACGACCAGCCGGGCATAGCGCTCGCTGTCGCCGATCAGGTCCATCCCGTAGCCGTGGCCGGCGCCGATCCCCAGAACGCCGCTGGGCGGCGGGGGCGACACCTGTGTGGACGCGTGGCTCGAAAGCTCGGGGATGGACTCGCCCTCCTGGATCGCAGCGCCGGCCGCGTCGGTAAAGCCGGCGGCGGACGCACCGGTGGTCGAGAGCTTCAGGTACTTCGCCGGGTCGCCCCCGGGGTACGGATTGGAGAAGGTCGCGGGCACACCTCGAAAGGTGGCGTGCTGAAAGCCCTGAAGGGGCTGGCCTTCCTCATCGAGCATTTCGCCAGACGGGCCAAAGCCGGGGATGTTCTCCATGGCTCCGGCGGCGGCCGCCGAAGCCGCAGCCGCGGCGGCTCGCAAGCCATCGGGGCTGAGCAGCTTGACATGGCTGGCGTGACGTCGATCAACCGGTTTGGGCAGCACGAACACCACTTGGTGCCCAAGCTTGTCCAAAGCCTTGGTGAGCCCGTAGCAGGCAACACCCAGACCACCGGCGATAAATGGTGGAAACTCCCACCCCAGCATCAAAACGCGCATCAGGCCTCCTGCAAGACCCCATAATAGACCGGGCAACCCCGAATTCCGCTGCCGCGTTGACTGAAAGCGTTCTCATCTGCGGATCGTCACAAATCCACAAGGAGCGTCCCGGGCTTTCCCCCGACTTGGGTGCCGTCGCGACCCCCGACGTCACGCCTCGCGGGTCATTCTTCCCCGGATTCCATGTCGCCAAGGCGCCGGAAGCACGCCTCGAAGGCGAGCAGCAGGCGTCCGGCCTCCTCCGCCTGCGGAACTTTGCAGCGAAAGGTGTAGAGCTTGGCGTCATCCCGGAAATGTTCACAGGGGATCGGTGGACCTTCGTAACCCAGATCCACCAGTTCTTCGTGGATGAGGTCTTCGAGCTTGTCGCCGGTGAAGACCAGATCCGCCTCGATGGATTGGCTGAGGTAGCGCCCGGGGGTTTGGAGTGCGACCCAGGTGCCGCCGGAATCCTGGTAGATGACGTAGAAGGCCTCGTCGGCCGCGCCTTTGGCGGCGGCCTTGAGCCGGGCGGCGTCGCGCGAGACCGTGCCGAACACGCCCGCCTTGACAGCCTCGGCCTCGGCCTGTGCCAGCATGGCGTTCATATTCGCGGCAGATAGTTTTTCAGGACCCACGGCGGCCATGCGGCAAATCTCCTGTTTTCTCGCGGGGAGGAGGCGAAAATCGTGCCCGCCGAACCCCCGAGACCGAGCATATGCCTTCGCGGGCGGGGCTCTTTGAGTTTGGGATTGACGTGCGTATATTTCTCCCCACCCGCGGCCACGAGGCCGCGTAGCCCAGGTGGCGAAATTGGCAGACGCACTACCTTGAGGTGGTAGCGCCCGCAAGGGCATGGAGGTTCAAGTCCTCTCCTGGGCATTGGCCGGATCTGGCTGGCGCACGCGGTATTCCCGCGTCGCGGCGGCGCGGAAGTCGTGAAAGGCACGGCGCCGCGGCAACGGAAAACGTTACTTTGTTGCCGCACTTGACGCCGGGCGGGTCGCAAGGGCCTTTTGCGACTTGGCTTTACTGGCCTTCTTGCCGTTCTTGGCACTCGCCGAGCGATTCGGCGAAGCCTGCGACTTCTGTAAAGCACGGCGCAGTGACCGGCGCGAGCTTTCAAAGTCCTTCCACGGGTCGGACTTTGATGTCGCCAGGCGGCGCAGCACGCTGTCTATGTTGAACTGACTGGCGCTTTTCAGCCGGGACAGCTCACTCCACGCCAGCGGTACCGCAACCGGGGCTCCGGGGCGGGCGCGGGTCGAGTAAGGCGCTACCGAGGTCGCGCCGCGTGAGTTTCGGAGATGGTCGATGAAGACCTTGCCGCGACGAAGCGCCTTGCTCGCGGTGGCGATGTATTTGATTGGCTCCTGGGCCACCAGGTGAGCGGCCAAGGCGGCACAGAACGCCTTGGCCTCATCCCAGGGGACATCCGGCTCAAGGGGAACCACCACATGCAGCCCCTTGCCCCCGGAGGGCTTGAGAAACGCGGCGAGCTTGAGTGATTCGAGACGCTCACGGACGCGCAACGCCGCCTCTTTCACCGCGCTGAACGGCGTGCCCTCACCGGGGTCCAGATCGAGCGTCAGTGTGTCGGGAAACTCAAGATGCTCCTTCGTCGAACCCCACGGGTGAAGCTCCAGCACGCCGAACTGAATCAGCGTGAGAAGGCCCGCGGCAGAATCGACCGTGATGTAGTCGGCATATCCCGACCCCTCCTTGACACGCATGCTGTGTACAGGCTCGGCGAAGGTCTCCCCAACGTGTTTCTGAAAGAAACACTGCCCGGCGATCCCTGACGGGCAGCGCACGGCGCTGAGCGGGCGCGACGCGACAAACGGCAGCAGGTGTTCCGCGACCTGCTCGTAGTAGCGCGCGACATCGAGCTTGGTGATGCCGGAATCTGGATACAGCACCCGCTCCGGATGGGTGATGTGCACCCCGGCCGGAGCAGCGTCAGGCTTGGCGTTCCTCGTAGATGGGCCGCTGCGTTGCTTGACACGCTTTGTGGTTTCTGATGTGTGATGCTTGGCCGTCATCTCGATTGCCGCGATCGGAGCTGCTGACTCCATACGCACCTCGCCTGCTGGTTTGTCGGCCCGCAAACCTTCGAACGCTGGATGGCGCAGGCGGCCGTCAGCGGTCCACTCGGTGAAACTCACTTCCGCCACTAGTGAAGGATCGACCCAGCGTGCGCCGGCGCGTTCTGAAGCAGGAATCTCAGCATCTGTCGGCGAGCTCTTCCGGGCCAGCTTGTCGAGTTGGGCTTTGATGTCTTTGAGTGTCCTGGCGTCGAAGCCTGTGCCCACCTTTCCGGCGTAAAGGAGCCGGCCACCGTCGTCATGGATCCCCAGCAGCAGTGAACCAAAGTGCTTTCGCGACCCGGACGGTGGCGTCCAACCGATGATGACGAACTCCTGGCGGCGGATGCATTTGACCTTCAGCCAAGCCGAGCCGCGGCCGGAGGTGTACGGGCTGTCGGCGCGTTTGCAGACGATTCCTTCCAGCGAAAGGCTGCACGCCTCATGTTCGACGGCTGCACCACCGCCGACGACATGATCGGAATAGCGCAGAAGCCCGCCGTCCGTGGACGGAAGGCACGCTCGCAGCGCCTCTTTCCGCCGAAGCAGCGGCACTCGTGTCAAGTCGTCGCCATTCAAGTACAGCAGGTCGAACGCGAAGAAAGCGAGCGACCGGAACTGCTGCACCTTGATTGCGTTTTGAAGTCCTTGAAAACTGGTCCTGCCGTCGGGAGTGACGATGGTGGCCTCACCATCGATGAGCGCGGTCTTGGTGCCTAGCTTGGCGATGGCGAGCGCCAGGGGAGCGAACTTGTGGGTCCAGTCCTTGCCCGAACGTGTCAGGAGTGTGACCTGATCTCCATCCTTTCGCGCTAAGAGGCGGTAGCCGTCGAACTTGATTTCGTGAAGCCAGTCGTCGCTGGTGGGCGCGTGATCCGTCAGCGTGCACAACTCAGGCGGCAGCCACGTGGGCAGCGGCGCACGCCGCGCGCCCTCCAACTTTCCGAGTTCAGCGGCGGGCGGCGTGCCCCGAGGCTTGAGCCTCTTTTTCGCGAGAGGAGGGAAGGATGTGGGCGTGCTGTCGGGCTGTGAAGAATCCCAGGTACGCGATTGGAGATCGGAAGCGATTTCCCGCAGGGATCGGCCGCTGGTCACGCTCGGGTCGGTGTCTTTGAGGGCCGCCTGCCCGCCTTCGCGAGCAAACTCATCGCGGCGCTTGATCAGGAGCCAGTTCTCATGCGAACTCGTCGCCCCCGAGTCTGATTTCAGCCGCGTCAGCGTCCATGCACCTTTGAGACGTTCGCCGAAAAGCGTGAAATCAAGCTTGCCCTTGCGCACAGCCGCGGCGGCATCCTTCGACTGCGACACCCACGTGCCGCGATCCCAGATCATCACGGTGCCGCCCCCATATTGGCCTTTCGGGATCGTCCCCTCGAACTGCGCGTAGTCGATCGGATGGTCCTCGACGTGCACTGCGAGACGCTTGTCGGCGGGATCCAGCGATGGGCCCTTGGGCACGGCCCACGAGGCAAGCGCGCCACCTATCTGCAATCGGAAATCAAAGTGCAGGTGCGAGGCATCGTGCTTTTGCACGACGTATGCAAGTTCACTGCCGCCACTGTCGCGGCCGCCCTTCGGCTCCGGCGTCAATGCAAAATCACGCTTTTTGCGATACTTGTCCAACGCCATCGCGGTTCACCTCACCCGGCTTTACGACGGCTTGCCTTCCGGGCCGGTCGTGCACTCCGCGATCGCGCCGCCTTCGGTTTGGCAGTTCGCGCCGGAGCCGCCTCGGCCTGTCCGCCATGGGCAATGCTCTTCTTGAGCGCCTCCATAAGATTGATGGGCGCCGGCGCGTCGTCGTCAACGTCGAAGTGCGGAGCCTGCTCGATTTCGCCCGCCTTGACCTTCTGCTGAATCCACTTCATCAACGCGTCGCGATATCTGTCGGAGTACTGATCCGGATCCCACTTCTGGGACATCGAGCCCACCAGCATGTGCGCCATTTTGAGTTCGGCTTTGCTGACACCCACTTCGGCCAGGGTCCCGGGCAACGAGAGATCCTTTTCGGAACGGATTTCGCCTTTGTATCGCAGCAGGTCGAGCATGAGGACCTGCCGGCGAGGCGACATGGCCGCGAGGTACTGCCGGGTACGGATGACGACCTTGGCGATTCCCACCTTCTTGGTCTCGCGAAGAGTCTCGCGAAGCAGCGCGTACCCCTTTTCACCCCCCTTCGAGGGCTCCAAGAAGTACGGCTTGTCAAAGTACATCGGGTCGATGTCGGCCTGATTCACGAACGCCTCGATATCCACCGTTCGTGTCGCCTCCGGTGCGGCCTTCTTGAGGTCCGCCTCACCGATCAGCACGTAGCTGCCCTCGTGGTACTCATACCCCTTGACGATCTGATCCCACGGCACCTCTTCGCCGGTTTCGGCGTTCACGCGTTCGTACTTCACACGGGCGTGATTGCGAGAGTCCACCATGTGAAGTTGAAGATCGGTCCGCTCCTCGGCGGGGTACAGCGTCACGGGCACGCTCACCAGGCCGAAGGAAATATGCCCCTTCCAAATGGGTCGCATCGGATGGCTCCTTGTGCGATGCAGTAGATCAGTTCGAATCGCGCGGCGCGCCCGCGAGGCCGTCTCCGTCGGCGCGACAATTCTCAACATGCCTCATGGCACGACCAGATGACCCGTTTCTAAGCCACATCTAAAATGACCTTCACACGCGGCGGGCCATCAGGCCAGCGCCCCGCTGCGTCGCAGCGTATTGATGAGCAGCTCGCGGACGGGCACGCTGCTGTTCACCACCATGTGGGCCACGCCCCGCGAGGCACACCCCGCGTGCAGCAGGTCGATCTTCTCGCCCAGCACGGCCCGGTAGCGAGCGATGGACTCGGGGGTCACGGTGACCGCTAGGCTCTTGCCGGTCTCGACGTCTTCCAGTTGCAGGTCGCCGATGAGGCCGCGTTCCACTTCGCCGGCCGGGTCCAGTTCGCCGGGCGAGAGCAACTGAAGGGCGTACGCGTCGAGCCCGCCGGATGCAACCGCCGGGGTGAGGAAGCCCAAGCCCGCCTCGCCATCGAAGAGAAAATCAGACAACACCACCAGCACGCCCCGCAGCGAGCCCTCTGAGGCGATCGCTCGCATTTGAGCCGCGAACGCCTTCCCGGGCTCCTTCTCGCGGCTGGGGTTTTTGGTCGCCTCGTTCATCTGCTCCAGCAGAAAGGCCCCGACGCCATGGACGGCCGCCCGGCCCCGCAGGGGCATCATCCGCCGGAGGCCGGACGCCCCGCCCACCGTGGCCACGGTCACGCGATTCTGGTTGACCAGCGCGACGTACGCCAGGGCCATGGCCGCCCGGGCGGCGTAGGCCAGTTTGTTCGGGCTCCAGGCGTTCATCGAGGCCGAAACATCGACGATGACGTACAGGCCGAGGTCTTCCTCCTCGCGAAAGAGCTTGACGATGAGGCGGTCGAGGCGGGCGACGATGTTCCAGTCGATGGTGCGCGGATCATCGCCCGGGCTGTACTGGCGAAAGTCATCAAACTCGACGGAGCGCCCCCGGCGCTTGCTGCGGCGTTCGCCGGGGAGCTTGCCCGACAGCACCTTGCGGCTCAGCACATCCAGCCCGTCGATCGCGCCCGCCAGCTCGGGCGGCAGCAGTTCTTCGAGGGTCTTGGGGAGGGGCGTAGAGGCACCGGCGAGCATGGATCAAGAGTACACGGCTGATCGCGGGCCGGGCTAGGAGTCAGTTTCTACTTCGCGCGGGCTCGCTTCCCGAACTCCGCGATGAGCTGAGCCGCGGCTTCGTCGGTCGCCTTCGCTCCGGCGCTGCCGCCCCGGTTGCACGCCACCAGCACCGCGAAGTCTCGATCGGGGGCCATCCACACTACGCAATGCCACATGGTGTTGGTGCCGTTGTGGGTGAGCACGCGCTGGCTGCCTCCGGGCTTGGCCGCGGCCCACGGACGCTTGGTGACTATCCACCCGCACGCGTAGCCATCGTCGGGTTGCGCGGCGTCGGTGGGGAACGGCGTGTGCAGCGTTTTGAACGCATCCTGCTTGATCGGGTCGCTCGCGAGGAGGCGCCCCTCTGCTCCGCGCAGGTGGAGGGCCACAAACTTGCTCCAGTCGGCCAGCGTCATGTGCACCCGCCCCGCCGGGCTGATGGCGACCGGGTTGTCGGCGGCCGGGCCGGGCTCCACCGGCGTGCCGTCGCTCTGGTGCCCGCGGGGCTGGTCGTCGCCGTCGGGCGCGCCAAACCCGGCGCTGGTGATCCCCAGCGGCGTGAACAGCTTCCGCTGGATCAATGTCTCCCACGCTTCGCCCGCCTTCACTTCCGCCATGTGCCCTGCCACCGCGAAGCCGGCGTTGGAATACTCAAACTTGGTGCCCGGCGGGCTGTCCGGGGTGTACCCAAGCACGCCCTGTAGAAGCAACTCCCTCGCCTCCTGCGGCTCACCTTTGAACTGCCACAGACGCAGCCAGAGTCGATCCTTGGATAAGTCGGTCGGCATCCCCGAGCGATGCGTGAGCAGGTCCAGCAGCGTCACTTTCTTCCAGGCCGGGTTCGCGGGCTTGGTCTCCCCGGCGGGCTCGCCGGCCCGGGCAAAGTCGTCGGGAAAGACGCTCTCCAGCGCGGTGTCCCAGGTGAGCGTGCCATCCTGCACCAGAATCGCGCACAGGGTCGCGGTCATCGCCTTGGTGCACGAGCCTAGATGGAAGAGGTCGTCGATCGTCACCTTTGCGGGCTTGCCCGCCTCACGCACGCCCGCCACGCCGCGCATCTCAATGGTGCCATCGCCACGAACCACGACGGCGGCGAGGGCCGGGACATCGTGCTTTTTGGCGATCGGGTCAAGAAGCGAGGAAATGTCGGCAGGGTCGTGCGGTGCGGGGGTAGGCGACGCTTGCGGCTTCTGCGCCTGTGCGCCAGCGGGCGGAGCGAGCGTGAGCAGCGGAACAAGCAGTGGGGCGAGCGCGAGGAGCAATCGGCGAAGGCGGGTTGAGCTGGCGCGTTTCATGCGAGTCTCCTCAGATTCCTGGTCGATTGTCTACCCTCGCACCGCGCCCAGCAACTCCCGCGCATTCTGGCGAGTGAGCCACCACACCGCCGGGCCGGCCGCCCCGAGGGTCATGACGAGCGTGATGCCCCAGCCCAGGCTGAGCGCGTCCCACGGCGGGTGAACCGTCAGCGTGATGCCCAGGAGTTTCTGGTCAACGTGTTGCACCGCGAAGACGCCTTGCAAGCCCATCCAGGTGCCCAGCAAAGCCGCGGCGATCGCGATGAGCATCGCCTCGGCCAACACGAGGCGCCCGACAAGCCCGCGCGAAGCGCCGATGGCCTCCAGCACGCCGAACTCATATTGACGTGCGTTGATGCCGGCGATGATGAGGTTGGCGACGCCCAGCCCGGCGATGAGCATGGCGGCGATGGCAACAAACGAAAAAGCGAGCAGCCCGTTGTGCACGAACTGATTGATTTGTTCTTTGATTTTGCGCCCGCTACCCGCATCGAGGATGCCCGCGCCCGCGAGCGCGTCTTTGATGTGCTGCACGGCCAGCGCGTCGTCGGCGCCGGGTTTGAGACCTACCTGGATCAGGTGCACCGCGTCGCTGCCGAACTTGTCCTTCAGGTCTTCACGCGTGCCGAAGACCGCGTGGACGGATTGCTGGGTGAAGTCTTCGCCGATGCTGAAGAACTGGCTGACAACTTCCAGCCCGGGGCTGGTGACGACGCCGGCGATCTCAAATGAAAACTCGCGCCCGTTGGCCCGCACATTGATGTGATCGCCCAGGCCCAACCCGCGGGCGGTGGTGAACTCGCGGGCGACGATGACGGCTCCGCCCTGATGAAGCCGCGCCACGGCGCTCTTGAGATCGCCCTGTACCCAGATGGGCTTTGCCATCTCGAAGAACTTTTCGGGTTCAAAGGCGATGAAGGTGGAACCGAGGCGCTGCAGGGCCTTGATGCCGAAGCTGTCGGTTTCAACCGGTTGCAGCGTGATGGCGCAGGCGTCGGTCACTTCCGGCAGCGCCCGCACGATGTCCAGGCTGGCTTCGTTGAGATTGAGCCCGCCCACGAACGCATCGGGAAACTCTAGTTTTCCCAGCCAATCCTGCCGAATGGCCCGGCCTTGCGTCCAGATGCCCACCATCAGCGCCAGGCCCATCATCATCGAGCCGGCGGTGAAGCCGTAGCGGTAGGGCGTTGCGAGGATGCCCCGAGCGAGCAGGTGTGGGGGTAGGCGCAGTACGCGCGAGATCGTGCCCGCGCAGGCCTGTGTCACCAACATCATCACCGGCACGCTGAGCAGGAAGAACCCCGTGACGAGCGAAGGCAGCCCGACCAGCAGATAGACCCAGAATCGCACCTGCCCGTCGCGGATCACCGTCACGGTGAGCACGTGCAGAATCGCCAGGCCAAGCCCGACGCCCAGTACGGTGAGCACGCCGCGCCGCCGGGGTGGGACAGATCGCGACGCCAGCGCCTCCAGGGGAGACACCCGCGAGGCCTTCCACGCGGGGAATGCGGCACCGGCGAGCCCGGCGGCGATGGCCCCCAATCCGCTCATCGCCACGCCCCACAGCGGAATGTCCAGCGTCACGTCCAGCGTCTCGCGGAAGTATTCCAGCAGGCTCCACGCCATGGCGATGCCCAGCGGCACGCCGATGGCCGCCCCCAGCACACCGATGACCAGGCCTCCGGCGAGCTGGCTTTGGGCAAGCTGCCCTTTCATCGCCCCAATGGCCCGCAGCATTCCCAGTTCGCGCAGGCGCTCAGTAACGCCGGTACTCATGGCGGTGGTGATGATGAACGTGGCGGCGAGATAGGCCATGACGGTGGCGAGCAGAAAGCCCAGGCGGCTGGCCTCGATGTTGTTCTCCAGGCCCGCGGTGACTTTTGTGCTGGTCGAGAGGATGACGTCGGGGCCGAGCGCCGGGGAGTATTCCTCCACAACGTGTTCGGGCGTGAAGCCGGGCTTGAGCGCGATTTCGATCGCGGTGAGTTTGCCCGTGGTGTCGGCACCGTCGGGGAGCACATGCTCCAGGCCTGCAAGAGTCATGAACGCGCGGGGACGCCCGCCGAAGGGCGGGGGCGCGACGATGCCCACGATCTTGACCTTGGTAGGAGCTTGGAGGAATCCGGCCAGGGCCTTCAGCCCGGCGTCGATCGGCGAGATGCCCGCCGCCTTGGCGAGCCCCAGCGCTTTGCGCGGGTCGGCAAGGGCGGCGGTGATCTTGAGCGCTGGCGCGGCCCGACGCATCACTTCGATCTCATCGCCAAGCTGCACGCCGATGCCGGCGTTGATCGCGGCGGCTTTGGCGTCGTCGGTGGTGGGGGGGAGGGAGTTGCTCGAATGCGGCAACTGCCGTTCGAGCTTTTTTCGCTGGGTGCGGCGTTCCATCGGCGAGTGCGTCTCGAGCACTGGCATGCTCAGCCGCAGAATGAGCGAGGTATCGACGACCATTTCGCCCGGGCGCTGCACCCATCTTCCGGCGAGGAGCTTTGGGCCGCTCACGCCGGAGCTGCTCGGAGCATTCTGACTGATGGTCTGCGTGGCGGGGTCGCCATTGGCAGGAGAGACGGCCACATCGGCGCCGGTTGCGACGACGTTGGTGGTCAGTTGCTGCGTTCCGGGCGTCCAATCGGCGGCGCCCTTCTTGAGCACGCGAAGCGTGACCCCCATGGTCAGCGCCTCTTCGCGCTTTCCCACCACCATCGCGGCTTCCGGCCATTGCCGCACGCGTGCCAGGAGCTCTGACGACAGCCCCGCGCCGCCGGAGACGGGCTTGATCTTGACATCCGCAGCGCCGACGGTTTCGCTCACCTGCTGGCGGGCCTGGCTCTGCATGCTGTTCATCGCGCAGGCGACAGCCGCGATGAGGGCCGCGGAGAGCGCGACCGTGGTCGCGAGGAGCAGCGTGCGGCTACGCCGCGCCGACAGATTGCTGATAGCGAGCCGCCACGCCGGATGCATCCAGCCCCTCCGTGTCGATGGTTGTTCTGAATCTTCCGTCCTGGAGCACGAAAATCTGGCGGCAGTGGGCGGCCGCCGCAGGCTCGTGCGTCACGAGCACCACGAGCATGCGCCGTTCGAGGGCGATTTCGCCCAGCACGGTCCAGAGCTTGTGGCTGCTGGCGGAATCGAGGTTGCCGGTGGGCTCGTCCGCAAAGAGCACCGGGGGGCTGAAGAGCAGCGCCCGCGCGATGGCGACGCGTTGCTGCTCGCCGCCCGAGAGCGCGTCGGGCCGGTGGTCGGCGCGGTCGCCAAGGCCCAGCCGCCCGAGCAACTCGCGGCTGCGAGCCGCCAGCATCTTGGGGTCGTCGCCCGCAAGGCTGCCCGGCAATTCAACATTCTCGCGCGCCGTCAGCGTGGGGATGAGGTTGAACTGCTGGAAAACAATCCCGATTTCTTTGCGGCGCAGCAGCGTCGCATCGCGCTCGCTCAGCGAGTGAATCGCACGCCCAGCGAGATAAATCTCGCCTTGGTCGGGCCGGTCCAGCGCCGCCAACAGGTGCAGCAGCGTGGACTTGCCACTGCCGGATTGTCCCATAATCGCGTAATAGCCCGGTTCGCGGATTTCGAGGTCCACGCCGCGCAGGGCCGGGACACCTCTCCCCCCCAACCTGTACGACTTATGCACATTGACGCATCGCAGCATGAGACTTGTCGATCCGAAGCGTGCCCACCCTGGCCGCCCCCTGGTATCACTGCTGTGCGTCGTAGGCCTTGGAGTCCAGGCACTTCGCCAGCCCCGACTTGTCGGTGACCTTGAGCTTGACCAGCCACCCCTTGCCGTAGGGGTCGCTGTTGAGCAGGCTGGGGTCGTCGACCACGGCCTTGTTCACTTCCGTCACTTCGCCCTCGGCAGCCGAGTAGATGTCACTGGTGGTCTTGACGGATTCCACCTCGCCCACGTTTTCCCCGGCTTTGATCTTCGTTCCGGGCTTTTTCATCTCCACGTACGTTACATCCGTCAACTGATCGACCGCGAACTGCGTAATTCCCAGCGTCAGCGTGTCGCCATCGAGCTTGTGCCATTCGTGGGAGGTGGAGTAGACGCGGTCGGAGGGGCTTGCCATGGGCCGATATTCCATTCTGGTCGCGGGTGGCCGGGTCGGAGACACTTCCGACTCCGGAGGGACTCATACTAGCGGACTGGGCCCCTGTCGGGGCGTCGTCAGCCGAGGGAGCGACGCGTGCCCCTCTAGGTATTTTACCCTAATTCCAGATGGAATCGTTCTACGGTGGGTTTGACTCGGCATCGAACGATCTGTAACCTCGGTGGTTATTACCAGGTTTCTCCCCTCCGGACGGCCGGTGCCTAAGGGCCCGGCCGTCTTTCTTCTTTTTGGCTCACACGCACAGTTCTTGCGCCTCCTGCGAGCCCTCTCCACGAGCACCTCAACGCGCAGAAAGCTCCGATTTGGCGTTGCCACCCGGAAACCCGTACAGTCCACACCTGTGCTACTCACTCTTTCTGCCAGTTGCGTGAAGCCGCTCTTGATGCCCACCAAGGGCAAGAAGGCGGGCAAACTCGATTTGCTCGATCTTCCGGCATTCACTCGCAATGACCTGGGCCTTACGGGGCTCAACCTCAGTACCGATCTGCTCGCCGGGGCCGACGCCACTCGCCTGGTCGCGATTCGAGAACGCGCCGATCGCGCCAGTTGCTCGTGCCTGCTGCTCATCGAGCCCGAAGGGCAATCCCTCGCGGGCAGCGGGGCGGCCGCCGCCACATCTCGACTCCTCCGCGTCGTGGAAGCCGCCCACATCCTGGGCTGCACCGCCGCGTCCGTGCGCATCGAGGCCCACGACGACGACAACGCGATGACCAAGGTTGCCGCGGCTCTCAAACCCGTGGTCGAACGCGCCGAAAAGCTCGACATCAACCTGGTGGTCTCACCCGGCAACGGACTTACCGAGCGCCCCGAGCGCGTCACCGAGCTTCTCAAGAAAATCGGCGGATTTCGCATAGGGACTTACCCCGACTTTGAAGCCGCCTCCAAAGCCAAGGATCCGGCGGCATATCTCCATCGCCTCACCCCCTATGCCACGGTCGTATCGGCCGCCAGCTTGAAGTTCGTTCCCGCAGGGAAGAAGGCGGTGCCCGACCCGTCGCCTCAGGCGGTCCGCGACGGTCTGCTGGTGCACGAACCCTACAACCTCAAGGCGATGGTGGGGGCGATTCAGGCAGTGGGCTACGACGGGCCGATCGCCCTTGACTATCGCGGCCCTGGCGATGTCACCCTCGGCCTGCTCCTCTCCAAAGAGGCGATGCTGATGGCCCTGAGCGAAGAGCTGGTCGAAGAGCCGGAATGATGTGCCGGCAGGCGGATTGACACCTCGCGCGAACGCTGCTGAAATGAAAACGACCCGGCGGAGCCCTGTGTGAACTCAACCGCGACGCAACTTGACGATACCTTGGCGACCGCCGCGACTACGCTGGGGCCGATAGACCTTCCCGCCGCCCCTGCCGGAGCTCGCGTGTTCCGACTCGACCAGCCCATCATCATCACCATCGACGGCCCGGCGGGAACGGGCAAGTCCTCCGTCTCGCGTCAGTTGGCCGCGAATCTCGGGCTGGATTTTCTGGACACCGGCGCGATGTACCGGGCGGCGGCGGCGATCTCGCTGGACCGCAAGCTCGCCCTGACCGATCACGAAGCCATCCTCGCGGCCGTCACAGACGCCCACATCGGCTTTGACTGGTCGCTTGATCCCCCCGCGCTCTTGGTCTTTGAAGAAGTCATGGGTGACCGCATCCGCTCGGCGGAAGTGACGGCGATCGTGTCGGCCATCGCCGGCATCCGCGAACTGCGCGAGCTCATGGTCACGCGCCAGCGGGCCATCGCGCTCAAGCACCCGCGCCTGGTCACGGAAGGGCGCGACCAGGGCTCTGTGGTCTTTCCCGATGCCAAAGTGAAGTTTTATCTCGATGCCTCGCCCGCCGTGCGGGCCGAGCGACGGGCCAAGCAACTGGCCGAGCTCGGCCAGAGCGTCGACATCGCGGCCCTTCGCGAAGAGATCATCGCCCGCGACAAGAGCGACATGGGACGCCTCGATGGCCCGCTGGTGCGCCCTGAGGGCTCGATCCTGGTCGATACTTCCGACAAGACGCGCGAGCAGGTGATCGCGGAACTTGAGACGCATGTGCGGGCGCTGGCCGCGAAACCGGCATGAGCCCTCCTTCCACGGTGTCGATGCCCCTGCGTTCGCGTCAGCCGGAAGGGCGGCTGGGACGGATTCTCTTTTACGAGGCATTCCGGCGCACGCTCCGCGCGATTTTGTGGGTGTTGTTCGGACTCAAGGCGCGGGGTGTACAGAACGTGCCCCCCACCGGGCCATTGCTGATCGCGGCCAATCACCAGTCGTACCTTGATCCCCCTTCGATTGGGTGCCCGATTCGGCAGCGCCACCTGAGTTTCATCGCGCGGGCGGGGTTGTTTTCGTTCGGGCCTTTCGGCTGGGTGATCGGCATGCTCAACTCCGTGCCGCTCGCCGAAGACAAAGGCGATGCCGCGGCCATCCGCGAAACGATCCGGCGCCTCGACGCCGGGCACGCCGTGCTGATCTTTCCGGAAGGCTCCCGAACTGAGACGGGCGAGATCGACCAGTTCAAGCGGGGCGTGGCGCTGCTGCTGAAAAGGGCCAAGTGCCCGGTGCTGCCGGTGGCGATTCGTGGGGCTTATGAAGCCTGGCCACGCCGCAACAAACTCCCCGTGCCCTGGCGGGCGAGGGTGCGAGTGGCGTACGGCACGCCGATCCCGTACGACGAACTGATGAAGCTCGGGCCGGACGGGGCTTTGGCGCGGATACGAGATGAAGTCGTGAAGCTGTACGACTCGCTGGCGTGAGGCGACGCCCCTGCGGCGGCCCTTGCAGTCAGAATGAATGCACATTCATCGCTGAATCAGACGGTGGAGAGCCACCGGCGCACTACTCAATTGACTGCGCCCCGTAGTCGCACGCCGAGCGAACACATCGCTCGAAGGAACCACTCGAACGAATCCGGCGTGAGGTCCGAAACATCCCGTGCTTCGGCACGCTGAAGGAGCAACCCATGAAAAATCCGCTTGCATCGAGGAACGTCATGATGATCGCAGGGTCGGTCCTTGCACTTGGGATGATCCCGTTGACCCTGGCATGGCAGCCGGCGCCTTCCCAGCCCACACAGCCGGGCCAGCAGCCGGTTCAACCGGGCCAACAGCCGGGCCAACCGAACCAGCCCGGGCAGAACAACCCACCGCAGCAGCCGGGCCAAACCAACCCCGATTCGCCCTCAACGCCGCGGACCCCCGGAACGCCGCTCGACCCTAACCAGGTAAACCCCAACAACAACGACCCGCGGAATGTCTCTCCCCCGAACCAGAACGGCACCACGCAGAACGGCCGCCTCTTTTCCTTCCAGAACCCCGCCGATGAAGCTCGCTTCAATCAGGGCGCACAGCGCCTGGTGCGGATGGAAGAAAAGATGAACGAGTCCAACCAAGCCCTGCTGAAGCGTCTGGGCGAAGTTCGTGCGATGGCGCCCGAGCGTCAGACCGCGGCCACCATGGACCTGCTCCAGCAAATCCTCCGCAACCAGACTGAGATGAATCAGTATCTGGTGAACCAGCGTTCACTGTGGACTGGGGACGTGCAGATGCCGGGAGATGAAAACGGATCGCAGCGCGACGGCACCCAGCCTGGGCAGACCGACCCGAACAACCTGACGCGCCCCATGCAGCCGCGGATCCCGTCAAACACTTCGCCCAGGCCCTCGCAGCCCGCGAACACCCCGCCGCGTTAAGTCGCGGACGGTCTGAGCGAAATTTCAGCACAAAAGAAGGCCCTGCGCATCAGCGCGAGGCCTTGTTCATGGTTCGCAGTGAGCAAGCCCTTTCGATAGGGGGGCCCGCTCGTGGCCAAGCCGGTCCAGGTATTCACCGAGCGCGTCGACGTGCGCCAAGGCAGAGCAGCAGACCCATGACCGCCGTGCCGGGGGCAGGGATGTAGGTGATCGGCGAGATGTACGTTGCATTCACGACGCCCGTGCCGGTGTAGAGACCGACGGCGCTGTTGCTGGCGATGTCCCAGGCCCACACGCCGTCGCCCTTGGTGAACATGATGTTGCCGTTGTCCAGCCGGTAGCCGCCTCGCGGGCCCAGCGCCGAAGCAACGCGGCCGAGCTGTGTGCCGGCGCTATTGAACTCGTACACCCCGCTGTTGGCCGCGCCGGAGAAGCCCCCGACGAGCACATTGCCGTTGGACTCGACGGTGACCTGCTGGGGGCCGAAGAGCCCTCCCTGGTTGTTGGTGGTCGTCACGAACGTGTTCAGAAAGCTCCCGGCGGTGCTGTACACGTCAACATGGCTTTGGCCGCTGGCGGAAGACGAGTAGTTGGAGATCAGCAGGTTGCCGTTGTACGCCTGCACGTCCCATGGACCTTGGTTGGTGGTGACCGCGAACGAGCCGGTGACCTGGCCGCTGGTGGCATTGATGGTGACGATTGAGTTGCCAAAGCCGCTACCGGCGTTGGCGACATAGACGGTGTTGCCGACGAGCTCGATCCCGCGCAGGTTGCTGAGCGAGGTGGTGCCGTCGCCGGTGATGGCGGGCAGGAAGGCGTGGGCGTCGAGGTCGTAGCGGAAGACCTTGTTGGCGACCTGGTCGCTGATCCACACCTGGTGGCCGACCTGGATCGCCTCGCGGGGGCTGGTAAAGACGTTGTTGCCGTCGCCGACGATGAAGCTCGGGTCCACCAGCGAGCCATCGGACGAGTTGAACAGGGCGATCGCCTGGCGGCCCGTGGAAATGTTCGGGACCATGACGAACCCGGCGAGGCACGCCTGGGCGGAAACAACCAGCGCCGCAGCGCACGTAGACCAACGAATAATGCGAATCGTCATTTCTCTCTCCTTTTTGGCCCCCGAAACGGACGGGGAGCAGTCATGCTCTCGAACCGAATCTTAACGCCATCCCAGCAGCGGGCCAAGGGTTTCTCGTAAAAAACGGGATCGGGTCTCTCGGGCCGGCTCGTGTGACGATCACTCGTCCGCCCTCGCCGCGCCCGGTACTATCGCACGCGCCGGGGTCCGCCCGGGCATTTGTGTCTATTTATCGAGAGGCTCCGCCTATGTCCGTCATTTCCGACCTCGTCCCCGGCAACGCCGCCATCGGTCAATCCGGCGGCCCGACTGCCGTCATCAATCAATCCCTCGTCGGCGTCGTCGAAGGTCTGCGGCTCGGGCTGCACGCCGCGGGCGTGGTCAAGCGTGTCTTCGGCATGCGCCACGGCGTAAAGGGTCTGACCAAAGGCGACCTGTACGACATGACAGACATGCACCAGGACCGCTTGGACGCGTTGGCCATGACGCCCTCCGCCGGACTGGGCAGCACGCGCGACAAGCCGGACAAAGCCTACTGCGAGCGTGTGCTGGAGGCGTGCAAGAAGCACGACATTCGGTATTTCTTCTACATCGGTGGCAACGACAGCAGCGACACCTGCCGCCTGGTGCGCGAGATGGCGGTGAATAGCGGCTACGACCTCCGCTGCTTCCACGTGCCCAAGACGGTGGACAACGATCTGATGGAAAACGACCACACGCCCGGGTTCCCCAGTGCCGCCCGGTTTGTGGCGATGGCCTGCATGGCCGACTTCATGGACAACATTTCGTTGCCGGGGATCAAGATCAACGTGGTGATGGGGCGTCACGCGGGCTTTCTGACGGCCGCCAGCGCCCTGGCCCGCCGTCGCGATCGCGAGTTTGACGAAATCCCCGTGGCGACCACCGACGGCCCGCAGTTGATTTATTGCCCGGAGGTCGCCTTTGACCTCGACCGCTTCGCGGCCGACGTCGACGCCATCTACTCCGCCAAAGGTCGCTGCCACATTGTGGTGTCGGAAGGCATTCAGGACAAAGATGGCGTTTCGATTGGCGCCAAACTCATCAAGAATGCACAGGTCGACGCTCACGGCAACGTGCAGCTCAGCGGTAGCGGGGCGCTCGGCGACCAGCTTGGTGATCTACTTAAGGAACGCCTGACCCCCGCCGGCGGCAAGCCCCCGCGCGTCCGAGCCGACACCTTTGGCTACGTGCAGCGCTGCTGGCCGGATGCCAGCCCGGTCGACCGGATCGAAGCCCGGCGATCCGGGCAGTTCGCCGCGATGTTGCCCCTGCATGGAGCGCGCGATGGGAGCGTGGCGATCGTTCGCACCGGCAGCGGCAGCGCCTCTTACCTGGGTGCCGCCGGGGCGGCGTATGCCAGCGACTACAAGCGGGTGGACCTCCACGCCATCGCCGCCAAGACGCGTCACATGCCCAAGGAGTTCCTGAGTGGGCACAACAATGTGAGCAAGAGGTTCATCGAATATTGCCTGCCGCTGGTGGGTGACCTGCCGGGCTTCGAGCGCCTTTGAAAGGGCTTACAATTGGTATCGCCGCGAGTTAAAAACATTCTAATACCGCAGTATTGAGCTCCGAGACTTCGGTGCAAACCGCTGGCAGGTGAGTTTTTCGCGAGAATCTGAGCCATTTGCCTTGGCACTGGATGTATGTGCTAAGAACACTGGTACACTGCTCCCATGCCTGGCTCGCGTTCGATCAGCCGCATCGTGGGGACGGGCTGCACGCAACCGCACGCGACGTTGGTTCTGGTCGCCTGTGAAGAACGATCCGGTCGCGCGCGGCACGCACCAACTCCAACCCGCGGCGTCGCGGCGCTTGGTGTGCTTGGGTGTGCGGCCTCGGCCCTCGCGGCAGCGCTGCCTGACAGTGGGCAGCCCTCCCAGGCCGGCCCCCTCACACTCTCACTGCTGTTGTTCACCACCATCGGCTTTGCGGGGGCGTGTGTGGCGCTGTTTCGGCAACTCGGCCGCGCCCGGCGTGCTTCTGCGGCTGCGAGCGCGGGCGCGAGTGAAGCGCGCCGGCGACTCTCCAACGAGCTGAGCGCAACCCATGCCCGCCTGGCCGCGATGCGCGAGCTTTCATTCCTTCCGTCGGCGGAAGCACGAGGGCCAGAAATGGCGGACTTGGGCAATCGTCTACCAAGACTGCTGGAGGCGGCCCTACCGGGATGCGATGCAGGACTGTGCCGCGAAGGTGAACTACCTCCGCAGGGAGTTTCGGTCGCGATCCAGCAGTTTGATTGCGAGCGCGAGCTGATGGGAAGTGCGTGGGTGAGGCGCCGGGATGGCCAGCCGCCGGAGCCGCACGAGCGCGAAACGCTCGCCGAACTGGTGCGCGCCTTCGTCGGGGTGTGCGATGCGATCAGGCACGACCAGCGCCGCGAGCGCCTGATCGGCACACTGCGTGACCTCGAATCGCAGTCGCGGCGGCTCTTTGAATCCATCCCTGTGCCGATGTGGGTCTACTCGACCGACACATTGGCGATTCTGCGGGTGAATCAAGCCGCGGTCGAGCGGTACGGTTTTTCCCGAGAGGAATGGGCGGGGATGAGCATGGAGGACATCCGCCCGCCCGAAGACATCCCCAAGATGCGCCGGATCATCGCGGAGGTACGAGACACCAACCTCGACTCATACCGGACCACGCGCCACCGGGCGAAGTCAGGAGAGATTCTGTGGGTGGAGATTGCATCGCGGCCCGCGCCGTTCGTGGCACCGGATGCGAGGTTGGTCTTGTGCCAGGACGTCACCTCCCGGGAGATGGACCTGCGTTCCTTGGCGCGACAGACCACCGAGCTCTCCAAGACCAACGAGGAACTGGATCGTTTTGCCACCATCGCC
>JBAZUW010000022.1:0-25479 GCA_041661205.1 Phycisphaerales bacterium | reverse complement strand
GGCGGCCAGCTTGGTGTTGGTGCGCTCTTCGGCAAGGCTCATGAGCTTCATGAAGCTGGGGGTGGGCTCACCCTTGGCTTTGAACTCGGCGACGATGTCGTCCTTGGCGTGGAGTTGGAAGTCGGTGCGGACTTCGCGGAGGGCTTCATCACGCCGGGTGGCAAGGGTGGCGGCATCGATGCGCTGGCCCAGGATGTAGGTCATGGCGCGGTGGCGGTTGGTCCAGAGCTTGGAAGCGTTGGACATGCCCGAGACCTGGAAGGCCCAGGCGAGCAGGAGCAGGCTGCCCAAGAGGGCCAGCGTGCGGGTGATGCGTGATGTCGTTGAGGCCGGGCTGGGCATGGGGGCTGGCGCGGAAGATCAACGGCACAGGCGGGAGGCTTGTGCCAGGAGGCGGAGAATACAACAAGCTCAGCCGCCGGCGGGCTTGGGAGGCGTGGGTTTCGCGTCCTTGGTCTGGGATTCCTTGTTCTGTGCATCCTTGGTTTGTGCGTCGAGGAATTTCTGGGACGCGCGGATGACGTCGAACTGCTGGTCGGTGGTGGGCTGAAAGCCGCCGTTCTTGATGGCGGCGAGCAGGGCCTTGTCTTTGCAGACGTCGAGCACGGCCGCGACGAAGGCGAGCTTCAGGGAGTTGGGGATGTCCTTGCGGCACACCATGGGTGAACCGGGAATGAGCTCGGAGGTGTAGATCACACGGAAGGAGTCGGCTTTCACGGTACCTTTTTCGACGGCGTAGTTGGTGTCCACGTCGTTGGTCGCGGCGACATCGATTTCTCCCGACGCGACCTGGAGGAGCGAGGTGGAGTGCGAACCGGAGAAGGTAACCTGCCCAAAGTACTTGTCGGCGGGCTTGCCGGTGACGTCCAGCAGGGTCATTGCCGGGATGAGGTAGCCGGAGGTGGAGTTGATGTCTGTGAAGGCGAACTTCTTGCCGGTGGCTTCCTGGAGGGTTTTGATGGCAGAAGCCGCGGGGACGATGAAGATGCAGTGGTACCCGGGCACGCCGTGCTCGTTGAGCTCGACGAGCAGCGCCTCGCCCTTGGCGCGATTGGCGGCCTCGACGTAGCTCTTGGGGCCCATGTAGGCGAACTCGAGCTGATCGTTGCCCATGGCGGTGATGACGCCCTGGTAGGTGCTGGTGCTCACGAGTTCGACGGGGAGTTTGAGGCGCTTTTCGATGGCTTCGCCGAGCGGGGCCCAGCGGGCCTTGGTGTCGGCGCCGCCTTCGACCGGCACGAGCCCGACGCGGATGGATTTGGGCCAGCCGGTGCGGTCGTCGGATGCAGGTGTAGGGTCCGGGGTTGAGCTGCCGCGAACGACGGCGGCGTCGTGGGGGCCGCCAGCGGGAGGATCGTTGGACTTGCTATCGCAGCCGGTAAGCAGGAGGCTGGCGGCGAGAAGCGGGAGCGCCAGTGAGCGGGGAAGTGCGAAGCGCACACGGGCTGGAAGCCCGTGCCACACCGAGCGGAGAGCGTCGGAGGCGAAGCGGAGAAAACGGGTCATGCGGCGGGCTCCACGAGTGCCGGCGCGGGCGAAGGGACAGCCGCGCGGCCTTTGTACAGGGATTGAACTGTGGCGGGATCGAGTTCGGACGGGGGGCCTGAAAAGACGATCTTTCCGGCACGCATGCCCACGATGCGAGTGGCGTACTTGAGGGCGACGTCGACCTGGTGGAGGTTGGCGACCACTGGCAGGCGCTTGTCGCGATGAATGTCGCGCAGGATGTCCATGACGGTCTCGGCGCTCTTCGGGTCGAGGCTGGCGATGGGTTCGTCGGCCAAGACCACCTGAGGCGACTGGGCCAGCACGCGAGCGATGGCGACACGCTGCTGCTGGCCCCCGGAGAGTGAATCCGCCCGCCGGGGGGCGAGGTGGGCGACGCCGACTTGGTCGAGGGCGGCCAGAGCGAGGGCGTGGTCGGCCTTGGCGAACCAGCGGGTGTGCGAACCGGCCCAGCGGGCGAGCCCGGCGCAGTAACGCAGGCGCCCGCACAGCACGTTTTCGAGCACGGTGAGGCGGCCGACGAGATTGAACTGCTGGAAGATCATGCCGACGTTCTGGCGGACCTCGCGCAGGGCGCTGCCGGAGGCGTGGGTCACGTCGTGCCCGCGGAAGATGAGCGAGCCGGTGGTGGGTGTACCCAGGCGATTGAACATCCGCAAAAGCGTTGATTTTCCGGCACCGGAGGGGCCCAGGATGACGAGGAACTCATCTGGGTTGACGTCGACCGACACCCCGTCGAGCGCGACGGTGCCGCCCGGAAAGACCATTCCGATGTTGCGAGCGGCCAGGATGGGCTGATCGGGTGCCACGCGAGAGGGCGAGAGTACCGCGCACGCTGGGCCAGCCGGGGTTTGGCGATGCCGGACAGAAGGTTAAGTATTCGTCAAGCCGGCGGGGTGATCAGCGCCGTTTCGGCGCTCCGGCAACTTTCACGACCAGCGTGGCGAGCCAGCGGCCTTCGATGCCGTCGAAAACTGCGGGCAGTTTTGTGGGGGTCTGCTTCGCGGCTGGGGTGGCGCGACCGGAGAAGGCGGCCATCGCCTGCACGCTGCTGCGGAGCACGGCATCGGAGGGCATAGCCATAGCGCTGACGACGGCGACGCCTTCGATGGCCCGCACATCGTCGTCGCGCGAGTTTTGAAGGACTTTGTCGCGACGTTCGGCGAAGGCGAGGGAGTAGGTTTCGCACGCCCGGACCAGGCTCTGCGCGACGTCCGGCACCATGGCACCGTCATTGCGGCTGAGCAGCGGGACTTCACGCAGTGCGCCGGCCAGGTCTTCGCGGGCGGTTCGCAGCACTTCGCGGGCGTGGAGCATGCGGTCGGCGTCGGCCTGCACCAGCACCGGGATGGCGGCGGAGAATAGAGGGCGAGCCAAAGCCTGCTCGGCGCGCTGCGCGACCGATGACGCCCCGGTGCGAAGCACGAAAACGGCCTCGCGGGTGGCGAAGCGGTCCATCGCCGCGGCGATGGGCACGGAGTAACACGGGTCAGGGCCGCCCTTGAGGAGGTCGCGGGCGACGGCATCGAGAAACTTCCCGGCGTCTTCTTCGTCACGCATGAGGGCGCGGAGCGGGGCGAAGCGGTCGTCTGCGCGGATGATTCCCGCGACGCGCTCGAACTCATCCAGCGGGCTTACGCCACCTAGTTCGCCTTTCAGCACGCCCTCTCGCCACAAGGGAGCGCTCCACGCCCAGGCTTTGCCGAAGTCGGCAAAGGCGGCGGAATGGCGTGAGGTTTCGTAGGCGGCGACGTGGGCGGGAGCGTCGCTGGCCGCGACCATGGGCGAGGGGACGAGGGTGACGACCTCATCTGCCAGAAGCAGGGCGACCAGTGCGGGGGCTTCGCGGGTGGTGACGTGGTATGGGCTGACGGCGAAGATCACGGGGTGCTGGTGACCCCTTCCTTGGCGGGCGATGCGTCGCGGATGCCGAGGGCACCGTCGAGCCAGTCGGCGATCTTCGCGAACTTGGCGGGCAGGTGGATGAACACGTCTTCGTGCCCGGCGTGCTCGAGCCAGCGCTCGGGCTTGCCGAGACGCTCCCACAAGCAATCGCCCAGAGGCGAGGGGACCGCGAGGTCGACATCACCCTGAATGATGAGCATGGGCTTGCCACGCAGGGCGGCGGCGGTGTGCAGGGGGTCCAGCGGCACGCCCTTGGAGTAGGCATCCCGGATCGCCTGCTTGGCGGCGTCGGTGGCCGGGGCGGTCCAGGTGATATCGAGCGCTCCGATCATGGAGGAATAGTTGCTGAACTCCTGCATTTGCCAGAGGTGGGCACCGCCCCCCACCATCACGGCAGCTTTGTAGCGGTCGGGCTCGAGCGCGGCGATGGTGGGCAGAGAGATGGCTCCGCCACTGAAGCCGATGGCGGCCAGCGGCAGGGTGCCGAGTTCAGGGTGAGCCTTCGCCAAGTGATCGAGCCCACCCTTGGCCGCGTACGCGCACTCGGCGAGGCGTTGGGAGAAGAGTTCGTTGATTTCGCCGGTCGAGGCGTCCGGTTTTGCGGGGTCGGCGACGATGGTGACATGCTCAACGAAGCGGGCGGGCTGGGCGACCATGCGCAGCACGGCGTAACCCCGGGCCCGAAGGGCATCAGTAAGGCCGGAGAGCGTGCCCTCGGGCGTGGCGAGCAGGCCGGGCAGGAGGAGGACCAAAGCCTTGGGCTTGCCACTGCGGGGCTCGAAGTAGGTGAAAACGGTGTGGTCGAGGGCGTAAACCTTGGCACCATCTCGCGTGGTCTCCCGGGCGGAGACGAATCGGAAGGTCATCGCGGCAGGGTTGGTGTAGCGGCGCGGCGGGAGGGGGCCGTCGGGCAGTTTGGGGACCGAGACCACGAACGCCCGTTCACCTTCGAGGGCGATCTTTGAATCGAGCGGCAGGTGGAATTTCTCGAAGAGGGCCTTGGCGTCGGGGTCGTTGGCGGCCGGGGCAGCATCTGGCGTGGCCCACACCGCGGCGCCGCTGGGGCGGAGGGTGGGGCCGAGGATGTCGATGCAGATGCCGCGATCAGACCCTTCGCCGACGCGGGCGGGCCATGCCTTGGAGTAGTCAAGAAAGGGTTGGGCGGCGTCGAGCTTTGGGAAGTTGGCCCAGATGCCGTTGGTGGCATCGGACGTGAGGGTTGGTGCGGGCTGGAGGGCGAGCGATACAGGCGCGATCGCCGCGAGAGCCGTAGCGGCCAGCCAACCGACCAAGCATGCGACACGCGACACGTTCATGACTTGTACCCCTGCGGGTGCTTCTGGTACCACTTCCAGGCCGTGCCGATGATATCGTGCAGGTCGGCGAACTTGGCCTTCCAGCCGAGCTCGCTGGCGATCTTGCGGGAATCGTTGTACAGCATCGGCGGGTCACCGGGGCGGCGGGGTTGCTCGACCACCTTGAAGTTCCTGTCGGTCACCTTTCGCACGGCTTGGACGATCTCGCGAACCGAGTACCCCTTGCCGATGCCGACGTTGAAGGCGGCGGGCGCACCGGGCTGAACCTTTTCCATCGCGAGCACGTGGGCGTCGATGAGGTCTTCGACATGCACGTAGTCGCGGATGCAGGTGCCGTCGGGGGTTGGGTAGTCGGTTCCGAAGATGCCGACCTCGCTGCGGATGCCCAGGGCCGCCTGCAGCACCACCGGGATCATGTGCGTTTCGGGGGTGTGATCTTCGCCGATGAGCCCGGTGTGGTCTGACCCCGCGACATTGAAGTAGCGGAGCATGGTGAGGGAGACGGGGCTGCCGGCCGTGGCGCGGGCGTGGGCGAAGTCTCGCAGGATGTGCTCGCCGTGGAGCTTGGTCCAGCCGTAAGGGCTCACGGGGCTTTGGGGGCAGGTTTCCGGCACGGGGATCATGTTGGCCGGGGGCTGGCCGTAGGTGGCGCAGCTGGAGGAGAAGACAATGCGGCGGATGGGCACGCGGGCGGCGTCGCAGGCGCTGAGCACATTGACGAGGCCCGAGACATTGTTGTGGTAGTAGTTGAGGGGCTGCGAGACGGATTCGCCGACGTAGGCGAGAGCCGCGAAGTGCATCACGGTGTCGATCGCGTGCTCGTTGAGCGTGTTGAGCACCCGGGCACGGTCGTTGATGTCGGCCTTTACGTAGGTGAGCTTGCCGGGGTGCGCGATGGAGAGGAGCTCCATGGCCTTGGCGTGCCCACGAAACTCGTTGTCGAGCGCGACGACGCGTTGGCCGTCGCGCAGCAGTCGCTGCACGGCGTGCGAACCGATGTACCCTGCGCCGCCGGTGACCAGAACCGTCATTCGAAGCTCCTGTGGAAGTGGCCGTGGGCTGATGGGAGCGGGGGCCGGTGAACGGTAGTAGCGGGATCGGGCGTTTGCCGGTTTGGATTTCCGAAAACCAAGTGAAGGCCGTACTGGCGGGGCGGCGGCGTGATGGCAGCGGGAGGGGGTCGCTGCCGCAAGCCCAGCAATCGCAAGCGGTTCGGGTCGGCGCGGCAACTTGGGGACCGTGGGTTCGGGAGACACCCGAACGAAAGCGGTGCGAGCAGGTTACGAACAAGTATTGGTGTGCGGGATGGCTCGCATACGATCGAGCGGTTGAGAGTGTTCGCAACACAAGGGGGAAATGGCCATGTTTGCGAGTCTCTTCGAAGGCCCCGCGGCGTGGTTCACGGTGTGCGGCTTGCTCGGCACCGGCATGTTTGTAATGCGGCTGAGCATGGCCGCCCTCGGCGGACATGGCGGGCACGCGGGCGACGCATTTTCCGGCGGGCACGACTTTGGTCATCTCGGCCACGTCGGCCATAGTGGCGGCGGACACGCGGGCCACGACGCCAGCCATACTCAAGCCGACGGCAAAGACCAATCCACTCAGACGTTTTCTTTGCTCAGTCTTCAGAGCATCGTGGGCTTTCTCATGGGATTTGGCTGGGGAGGTATCGCGGGCCTGAAGGGCTTTGGGTGGCCATGGTGGCAGGCGGCGATGGGTGGCGTCGTGTGCGGGGCGTTCATGGTCTACCTGCTGGCCATCACGCTTCGCGCGGTGTATTCGCTGGCATCATCTGGCAACGTGGAGGTGTGGGAGGCGGTGGGCAGCGAAGGCGAGGTTTACTCCAACGTGCCGGTGGCTGGGGACGGCATGGGCAAGGTGAAGCTGGTGGTCTCGAGCCGTTTGAGAACCCTCAACGCCGTGGCGGCCGGTGAGGCGCTGCACACAAAGACCCGAGTGCGAGTGGTGAAAGTCAACCCAGACAACACCGTGACAGTGACGCGGGTATAGAGACTTCTGGTGGTGTGAGACGTGGTGTCTTCGCGTGGCCGCCCGGTGCGGCAGCGCGTTGGATTGATCGGTCTGTCCGCCGTGAGCGCGGCTGAAGAAAAGGGGGAATCACATGATGTACCTGGCCATGACCACGCTTGCTCAACTTGGCAGTGGCGACAGCCACCCGGAGTATGTGCTGCTGCCGGTGGGCGGGGTGCTGCTGATCCTTTTGTTTGCGATGGTGATTATCGTGAAGCAGTACCGGCGCTGTCCCAGCAACCGGATTCTGGTGATCTTCGGCAAGGTGGGGGGCGACAAGGCGTCGCGGTGCATCCACGGCGGCGGCGCGTTCGTGATGCCGCTGGTGCAGGACTATTCGTACCTGAACCTGGACCCAATCGCGATCGAGATTCCGTTGGAGGGTGCGCTGTCGCTGAACAACATCCGCGTGAATGTGCCCGCGACGTTCACGGTGGGTGTCTCGACCGACAGCGTGCTGATGCACAACGCGGCGGAGAGGCTTCTCAACTTGCCGGTGCAGGCGATTCGCGAGCAGGCGCAGGACATCATTCTGGGCCAGTTGCGCCTGGTCATCGCGACCTTGTCGATTGAAGAGATCAACAAGGATCGCGAGAAGTTCATGCGCCTGATCAACGAGAACGTGGAGCAGGAGATCAACAAGCTGGGGCTTGAACTGATCAACGTGAACATCCGGGATATCACGGATGAGAGCGGGTACATCGAGGCGATCGGCAAGCGAGCCGCGGCGGAGGCGATCCAGCGGGCCAAGGTGGAAGTGGCGCAGCAGGAGCAGTCCGGCGCTACCGGCGAGGCGATGGCGAATCGCGAGCGGACCATCAACGTGGCGCGCGAGCAGACCACCGCGGTGCAGGGCCAGAAGGAGCTGGAACAGCAGCAACGCGTGCGGGTGGCGACGCTGGAAGCGACTGCGGTGCGCGGCGAAGTGGAGGCGAAGCGAGATCGGGAGATCGTGACGGCACAACGGACTGCCGAAACAGTGGCCGCGGCCAAGCAGTTTGAGCAGGAGCAGCGCGTGAAGGTGGCGACGGCGGAAGCCATCGCGGTGACGGGCGAAAACGAGTCTCGGGCGCAGATGGCGGACAGCAACGCCAAGCTGGCCGAGGTGCAGGCCGACGCCCGGCGGCGTTCGGAAGTGGCGGCGGCCGAAGCCTCGCAGCGAATCCTGGTTGCCCAGCGCGAGCAGGAACTGGCGCGACTCGGCAAGGAGCAGTTGGCACCCCAAGAGATCGAAAAGCGGCGAATTGAGATCGCGGCGGCGGCCGAGGCTGAAAAGCAGCGGCTGGAAGCCGGCGGTGCGGCAGATGCCATCCTGGCGAAGTACCGGGCCGAGGCCGAGGGCGTGAAGGCGGTGCTGGAGGCGAAGGCCGAGGGCTATCGCAAGCTGATGGAGGCGTGTGCCGCCAACCCGCAGGTGGCACCGACGTTGCTGCTGATCGAGAAGTTGCCCGAGTTGATCGCCCAGCAGGTCAAGGCGGTGCAGAACCTCAAGATCGACAAGATCACGGTGTGGGACTCGGGGTCGGGAAAGGCGAGTGGCAAGGGTTCGACGGCGGACTTCCTGTCGTCGATGATCGGGTCGCTGCCCCCGATGCACGAACTGGCCCAGCAGGCGGGGATCGAGTTACCGGGAGTGCTGGGCAAGGTGCGGGCGGAGGCGGCAACGGCCCACGAGAACGGCGAAATGAAGTGATTGAATGACCTATGCACGACGATTCCGAGAGGAGTCGTCGTGTGTTTTGGTGCGGGTGATTGCCTGAACACTCCCCTCTCGGAGAGAGGGGGTACCCCAGCCGCCGAAGAGCTCTTTGCTCTTGGGCACCAGCACGCGGACCAGCAGCCCCGCGACGATCATGGCCACGCTCAGCCACTGCCCGCGGCTGAGGCCCAGGATTCGCTGGACGGCGAGCTGCGCGTCCGGCAGACGGATGAACTCGGTAAGAATGCGCACGATGCCGTAGCAGATGAGAAACGCGGTGGTGAGGGCCCCGGCCCGGGCTGGCTTGCGCCAGATCCCCCACAGGATCAGGCCCACGACGATCCCCTCGGTGACGCCCTGGTAGAGCTGGCTGGGGTGGCGAGCGGAGATGAACGGATCAAGTTTTACGGCCAGCTTGTGCGCTTCTGGAGTGTGGCTGCGCAGGGTGCTCAGCAGGTGGCGGAAGCCCTCTTCGATGGTCTCGCCCGGAAGTCGGTATGACTCAATCAGGGGGCGCAGCGCTTCAGCCTGGCCTGGGGGGGCCTGGGTGGTGAAGGCCTCGGTGGGGAACTTGACCGCCCACCACGGGGCGGGCTGGCCGGGCATGGCGACGATTTTGCCCAGCAGCTCGGCGTTGACAAAGTTGGCCATGCGCCCAAAGAAGAGACCGGGCGTGCAGGCGATGGCGGTCAGGTCGCACACGTGCAGCCAAGGAACCGGGATGCCGTCTTT
Organism: Phycisphaerales bacterium; assembly: GCA_041661205.1. GTDB lineage: Bacteria > Planctomycetota > Phycisphaerae > Phycisphaerales > UBA1924 > RI-211. The sequence continues at coordinate 16,290 of JBAZUW010000022.1, read as the reverse complement.
TCTGGCGCGGCGATAGATCACCCAGGTTCCCGTGAGCACGCCGAGCGTCCCCCCGTGAAACGACATGCCCCCCTGGTTCAGCTTGAGCAGCCCCCACCAGGGCAGACCTTTGGAAAAAGTCCAGAGCAGCGAAGGCTCGTAAAAAAAGGCGTAACCAAGCCGCCCGCCGACGACGACGCCCAGCACCAGCGTGAGCATGGCGTCCGACAGACGCTCCGCGCTCAGGGGCGTCAGTCGCCGCTTGGCGAACCACTGGAGCATGAACCACGCGACCACGAACCCCGCGGCATACGACAGCCCGTACCAGCGGAGGCCGAAGCTGTCGGTGAAGCGCACCAGGAAGGGACTGAGGTCGTGGAGCCAGGCGCCGAGCGTGAACATGCTGCCAGTGTAGAAGTTGCGGGTGGGGGTTGAACCGATAGTCTGTTGCTTGGGGAGGTGGCACCCCTCTCCAGATGGGTGCGGACCTGGCGAGGTGTGCCACCCGCACTCACCGCTCCGGAGAGCGGTGCCACCGGATGCAGAGCCGCAGGATCACGACCTTTCGATGACCACCGCCACCTTCCATTCGCTCGATTGGGTTGTCCTAGGGGGATACTTCGCGCTGCTGTTGGGGACGGGCATCTATTTCAGCCGCAAAGAGCGGCAGAAGACCAGCCTGGATTACTTCCTGGCCGGGCACAAAATGCCGGTGTGGGCGGTGACGTTCTCCATCCTGGCCACGACACAGAGCGCCGCCACCTTCATCGGAGTGCCGGCCGCCTCGTATCGCGGCAGCCTCACCTATCTGTCGATTTCCGTCGGGCCGATCATCGCCGCCTGCATCGTCGCGTGGATTTTCGTGCCGGCGTACTTTCGCGCGGGGGTCGTCACGCCCTATGAGTTGCTGGAGCGCCGCTTCGGCCCGGCTTCGCGCAAGGCGACCAGCCTGGCGTTTTTGGTCGGGCGTGTGATGGCCAGCGGAGCGCGGACGTACATCGGGGCGTTGCCAGTGTCGCTGGCGGTCTTCGGCGATACGACCGTGCCGCATCTGGTGACCTCGGTGTGTGTGGTCATGCTGGTCGGCACGTTGTACACCTTGTGGGGGGGCGTGGGCAGTGTCATCTGGACCGATGTGATTCAGGTGACGGTCTACGTGGGTGCCGGGGTGGCGGCGTTGCTCGTGCTGCTGCACCGCATCCCGCTTTCCCTCGGCGAGATATTCGATCTGCTGCGGCACACGCCCATCGACGCCACGGCCGGTCTGGCGAGCGGCTCAAAGCTTCGAGTGCTGGACGTGGGCGTGCCGTTTGATCCGGCGGCCAGCCAGACGCTCTGGACGGCGCTCACCGGCTTCATGCTGCTAAACCTAGCGGTGTACGCGACTGACCAGGACATCGTGCAGAAGTGCCTCACGTGCAAGTCATCGCGGCAGGGGGCGCTGTCCGCCCTCACCGGCACGCTGGTCGGCATTCCGGTGGTTGTGTTGTTTCTGCTGGTGGGGTCGCTGCTGTATGTGTACTACCAGTGCCCAGGTGTGATGGGCGCGGGGGCCGCGACGCCACCCGCGGACGCGAAAGATGTCTTCCAGACTTTCATCCTGACCGGCATGCCCCCCGGGCTCAGCGGCCTCATGATCGCCGGGGTGCTGGCGATCGGCCCGGCTGGCATCAACGCCACCCTCAACGGCATGGCCAGCACGCTGATTAACGACCTATACCGCCCGATGCTGCCGGGTAGGAGTGAGCGGCACTACCTGGGCGCGGGGCGTCTCGGCGTACTCTTCTGCGGCGTGCTGCTCACCGTATTCGCGGTTGCGTGCGTCTATTGGAAGCATGCACGGCCCGACCAACCCCTGATCGACTTCGCGCTCAACGTGATGAGTTACGCCTACGCGGGGTTGCTGGGCGTATTTCTGACAGCCCTGCTCTCGCGGCGGGGCACTTCTGCCAGTGTCATTGCAGGGCTCGCGGCTGGCTTCCTCACTGTCATCGCGTGCACGCCGGAGGTGATGGTTCACTGGTTGCCCGCGGCAGGGTCCACGATTGATCACCCAATAGCGCGAGTCACGCTCGCGTATCCGTGGCAGTTGGTCATCGGCACGTTGGTGGCGACGCTGGTGTGTGCCGCGCCGCGGGGGGAGCGGACATGAGCGCTCAGCCCACGCCGCACCTGCTTCCCACGCCGCTGCGATTCGCTCGCACCGGACCGGACTTTGAGCCGCCCGCGGACTTGACGGCGCGGGCCGCTCGGGCGGCGATGCGAGTGCCCGCGAAACTGCCCGGGGCGCTAGCGCAACTGGTGCGGGTCGAGATTTCTGGCTCGCATTGCGGCAACAACGCCGCGGCGTTGCAGGGGTACACACTGCGAGTCGGGCCGCACCTCGGTGAAAGCGGCGCAGTCGCCATCATTCAGGCCCCCACCATCGCGGGCGCACGCCATGGCCTGGCCACGCTGGCGCAGTTGCTCGCGTCCCCGCGGCTCCCCGCGTGCGAGATTTATGACCAGCCCTCGTTCGCCACCCGCGGCGTAATGCTCGACGTCTCACGCTGCCGCATCCCCACCATGCAGCGGCTGTTCGAGATCATCGAGTGGCTCGCCTCCCTCAAGATCAACCACCTGCAGTTGTACACTGAGCACACCTTTGCGTACACGGGGCACGAGGTGGCGTGGGCGGGGTGGTCGCCCATCACGCCCGACGAGTTTGAGAGGCTGGGGGAGCACTGCCGCGAGGTGGGGATTGATCTTGCGCCGAATCAGAACTGCTTCGGGCATTTGTCGGGGTGGCTGAAGCTGCCCCAGTATCAGCACCTTGCCGAGACGCACGGCGACTGGATGTTCGATGTGTGGCCCCGCAGTGGCCCGTTTTCGCTGTGCCCGACTGATCCGGCGTCGCTGGCGTTCGTGCGCGGGCTGCTGGGTGAGCTGCTGCCACTCTCTCGAAGCGGCCTCATCAACATCGGCTGCGATGAGACGTACGACATTGCCTATGGGCGCAGTGCTGACGAGGTGCGTCGGCGGGGGCGGGCGAGCGTGTACCTTGAGTTTGTCGCGAAGGTTGCGGCCGTGGCTCGCTCGCACGGTAAACGATGCATGTTCTGGGGCGACATCGCGCTGTCGCACCCGAAGTGCGTGAAGGACATCCCCGACGACATGATCGCGCTGGCGTGGGGGTACGAGGGCGATAGCCCGTTCGAGCGCTGGTGCGAGCAACTTGCGGGACGCGAGGTGTGGATGTGCCCGGGTACGAGCAGTTGGCGGAGCCTGACCGGGCGAACGCGCGAGCGGCGCGAGAACATCGCGGCGGCGGCTCGCGCGGGGGCGGCTCATGGGGCCGCAGGGTTTCTGGTGTGCGATTGGGGTGATCTTGGGCACTGGCAGCAGTGGCCGATCGCCGCCCACGCAATCGCCCACGGAGCGGCCCTCGCCTGGAACGCGTCGGCTGCCTTTGACGTCCATGCCGCCGGCGTGCACGCACACGGAGATCTGACAGGCGCGGTTGGCCCGTGGCTGGAAGCGCTCGGCAGCGCCGACGAGCCGCTGCGGCGCACCTGCGGTGTGCTTTCACGCCCTGACCTCCCCCACCTTCGCAACCAATCGGCGCTTTTCGCGGATTTGCACACGCCGTGGGAGAGGCACATCGGGGCGGGCGCGATGAGTGAATGGGAAGCGACGCTCGGGCGGCTGGATGCGCTCGCGGCCAGCATGCCCGCAACGGATGCGAGGCAGCGCGATGAACTGGAACTCACAGTGGCCATGGCGCGGCTGGCGTGCCACCGGGCGATATTGCGGCGGGCGGCGAACGCCGATGTTTCGGCACGGGCTGCGATCGGTACGGACATCGCTGATCTCGAATGCTGGTTCCGGCGAGTCTGGCTCGCGACATCGCGCGAGGGCGGGCTTTCGCAGTCGTGCGAGCATTTCACGAAGATTCGGGCGGATGCGGCTCGCCCCACATTGGTGTGAGGCCCCTACTCGCGGAGCGCGAGTTGCCTCGCCACGGTGTCCTGCTCGCGCAGCCCACGAAGATCGACGACGCGGGCCTCGGCGTACCCCCGCGTGTGCAACACCGCGTCATACGCCTCCAGTTCCAACGCTCCCTCGCCTGGCGGCACGCGCGAGCTGGCGGCAAAGTCGCTCAAGCGGGCGGCGATCGGGGCGGATGTGAGACGCGACAACTCCCCCACTACCTCGCCCTTGGCAAGGATGATCGCCGCGGGATCGATGCCCACACCCAGCGGGGCGATCGAAAGCCGCGCGGGCCAGGCATGATCTGCGAGGAGCACGCCGACTCGCTCGAAGCCCATGCTGAGTTCACGCACCAGTTCGGCGGGCGTTGCCGCGTGCAGGGCGGTGCTCACCACGGTGCCACTGCCCGGCAGCAGGGCCGCGAGCTCGGAGAGGAGTTCGGCGGCGCCGAGCAATGCCTCGCACGCTCGGCCTTGCTCGGCGGGGCTCACCAGGTGCGCCGGGGGCACCCACAGGTCAATCCCCGAAAGCTGCAACCCCTCGCGGCGAAGCGTGGCGGCGATGTCCCGCCGCGCCGAGCGATCCAGCTCGCGGGCTCGCAGCGTGCCGGCGTCGAGTTGTACCCAGCGGTAGCCGCAGATGGCGGCCCAGCGGATCGCCTCGCGCGGCCCCCCCGCCCACGGCTCGCCCCCGTTTCGGGCCAGGCCAGCCAAGGAAATACTGCGTGGGGAGGTGGGGAGCATCGTGTGGATTGTTGGGGGGCTGGGAGATCGGACGAGCGTGGGTCGGCTTGACGCCGGACCTGAGTCTTCGAAGGTCCGGGTGGAGTGTGCGTGAACGGACCCGGAGCTTCGCCGAGCCTCAGCTCCGGCGTCGGGAGCGAGCGAGCTTCGCGACTGCTCTGGCCCGGCACAGACCTCTACGCTTTGCGCGTGAATCGCCGAACCGCAATCCTCGACGCGTTGTGTCTGCTCGCTCTTGCCCTCTGGCTCGGGGCGGTTGGCATGACGGGCGTCACGGCTGCCGTGGTGTTTCCCACCATGAAGGGCTTGGCCCCAAGTTTGCCCGCGTATGCGCAGTATCCCGAGGCGCACTGGCCGATCGCCGCGGGGGCGGTGGCGCGGAAGGTGTTTGACATCAGCGCTTACGTGCAGGTGGTGTGCGCGGTGCTGGCGTTGAGTGCAGGCGGGTTGCGCGTGGTCTTGGGCCCGCGACGGCCGGTCGCGCGGGTGATGTGGACGCTGCTCGCGAGCGGGTGCCTGGTGTGGTGGCTGGCGATACTGACGCCACGAATGAATCGCAACCTGGACACCTTCTGGGATGCGGCCCGCAGCGGCAAGACCACGCTGGCCGCCGACGCGAAGGCGGCGTTCGATATGGATCACCCACTCGCCAGCCGGGCGATTTCCGGTGCCGCGTTGTTTGCATTGCTGGGCGTGGTGGAATGCCTGCGCTGGGCGGCGTTTCCACCGAAGCCAGAAGGAAACCTCGCGTGAGCAAACGAGTGGCCTCGATGATAGCCAAAGGCATGGGGAAGAAGCCCGTCGCGACGGCCGCGGCGAAGGACATCGAGCGGGCCGCCCGCCTTGCGGAGGCGTTGCGGGTTCACTATCCGGATGCCCATTGCGAGCTGGACTATCGCTCACCTCACGAGTTGCTGATCGCCACGATTCTCTCGGCCCAGGCAACGGATGTGAGCGTGAACAAGGCGACGCCGGCGCTGTTTGCGAAGTTTCCGACGCCCGCGTCGTATGCCGCCGTCACGCCAGAAGAGATCGAGCCGTACATCAAGACGATCGGGCTGTTTCGGAACAAAGCCAAGGCCGTACACGCGGCGATGACGACGCTGGTGGAACAGTTCGGGGGCGAGGTGCCGCGCACCATGGACGAACTGCTCACGCTGCGGGGCGTGGCCCGCAAGACCGCCAATGTGGTGTTGGGCAATGCGTTCAAGACCAACGTGGGATTCGTCGTCGACACCCACGTGGAGCGGCTGAGCACGCGGCTGGGCTTGGTGAAGGCGGGCACGCCGGTGGCGAAGATCGAGCAGCGGCTGATGGAGCTCTTTCCGCGCGAGCAGTGGTGTGATCTGTCGCACCGGCTGATTTTTCACGGGAGGCGTGCGTGCAAGGCGCGGATGCCCCAGTGCGCCGACCACCCCATCTGCAAGGAGTTCGGTGCGAAGTGCGAGCTTGCGAGGAAGTGATGGCTCGCACGCCCGGGATGAGCGAAGCGAATCCGGTGATGGGGAGCGGAAGAGACGAAGTTCCGAAGAGACGAAGAGACGGAGTTCAAGAGGGGAACTTGCGCCGCGCGGGGTGGTTGCCTCGACGATTTTGGGATTCGGTCCGGGGAGGGCCCTCATCCCGGGCGTACCGGGTATCTCGGGCGTGCAGGGATTCAGGGCGTACGAGCAACCTGATATTCCCCTCTCGCAGAGAGGCCACCCCAAAATCACCCGAAATATGCTCGGCGGGAGTCGAACCTGCAACCTTCGGCTTCGGAGGCCGACGCTCTATCCAGTTGAGCTACGAGCACAAGACGCTCGATGCTACGATCGCTTCCTCGTCCGGGCAAACCGCCGGGACCCGCACGCCTTCTGAATCCCGCCGCAATGCCCACCGACACCCTTCCTGCGCCCGCACCCACGCCGCGAGCCGCGCCCACCCCGCACCCGGCTGCTGCCCCCACACCCCTGTGGGCGGCCTTCGTGTTCACCTTCTTCAACAGCGTCGGCGGCATGACCGTGACGAGTTCGGGGCTCTTCTTCCTGACCAAGCAGGGGTACCACTTTTCCGACACCATGAACGCGCTGCTGGGCGTGCTGCTGGGGGCGATGTACATCGTGGGGGCGAAGCTCGCCTCGCGCGTGCCCGCGGCGCTCAAGGCCGCGATTCCGGGCCTCAGCCAGCGCGGCGTTCTGCGGATCTTCATGGTCGCACTGGGCGTGCTGTGTGCCGTGCCCATGCTGGCCCAGCAGCTCGATACCGACCCCGTCCACCCCAACACCTGGCCCATCTGGACCATCGTGCTGCTATATACCCCGATCACCGGCATGCTGTGGCCGATCGTGGAAAGCTATATCAGCGGCGGGCGCAGCGCGACCAAACTCCGCCGCACCATCGGGCTATGGAACATCGTCTGGTCCTCATCGGGCATTTTCGCGTCATTCCTGGTGGCCCCGCTGGTAGAGAAGCACGCCACGCTGGTGCTGGTGTGCGTGGGCCTGGGGCACTTGGTGGCGGCCGGGCTGCTGTGGGTGTTCTCCCCGCAGCCCGCGGCCCACGCTGAGGGGGAACACGAGCCGCACCCGGAGGTGTACGCCCGGCTGCTGGTCACGTTCCGCATGCTGCTGCCGATGTCGTACGTGGTGTGTAGCGCGCTGGGGCCGTACTTGCCGCGTGCGGCCAGTGAGCTCCACGTGCCCGCCCAGTTTCAGGCCCTGATTGCGGTCGCGTGGCTCTTCCCCCGCGTCTGCGGGTTCCTCATCATGCGGGGCTGGCAAGGGTGGCACGGGCGCTGGTTCGTGCCCATTCTGGGCGGTGCGGTGCTGGTGGGCGGCTTCAGCGTTGCGATTAGCGCCACCTCGCTGCCCCCCGCGTTTGGGCTGGCGGCTCTCATCGGGGGCCTGGCGTTCTTCGGGCTGGGCATGGCGGTCATCTACGCCGGGGCCATCTACTACGCCATGGAGGTTGGCCACGCCGATGTGGATGCAGGCGGCACGCACGAGGCCCTCATCGGCGTCGGGTACATGGCTGGGCCAGCGTTCGGGCTTTTCGCTGGCCTGGCGGCGTCGCACGACATGCTGGCGCCCAAGCACCAGGACAACGTCGTGCTACTGGCGGTGCTGGTTGTTGCCCTCGCCACGGCGGGCGCGGTTGTCTGGCGCGTGGTCAAGCAATCGAGAGCGGCCGACCACTAGGCCCGAACAAACCCCGCGATGTTCACGAGCGTTGCCCGGCGCGATCTGGTCCAATCACGAACCCTGGAACGTGTGCGAGCGTCCTATATCATGCTGACGGAAGTCCGGGCGAGGGGCGTCTCTGATGAGCATGGCCCAACCGGACGATGCCTCCGCTACGACCATCGCCTCGACACCCCTGGCGTCGGCCTCTGCCCTCGCATGGAGCACCCTCTGATGTCTACTCGTCGTTTCTTGCGTGCCCGCCTTTCCGCGGCTTTGGCTGTTTCCATGCTTGCCGGGCTGCCGTCGCTGGCGTTGGCGTTTCAGGGTGCGGCCGTTCAGCCGGTGGCAGTGCAGGCCGCCAGCGAGCACGACGAACTGCTCAGCCTCTGGTCGCTCGCCAAGTCCGGCGACAACCGAGGCTTCGACGATGCGCTCACTCTGATCTCGGGTGAGCCTCGCGGGTTGCTGCATGCCGACGCCGCCGCCCTTCACGATCACCTGGCCGCCCGCGAGCAGACGCGGGCTTCGCGCATCGAGGAGGTCAAGAAGGAGTTTGACAAGGCGATCGCCGAGCCCCGGACTGATCTCACGCTCTCGCGGGCGATTCGCTCGCTGATCGAGTGGCACGAGCTTTCGACTGACAAGGCTTCGGTCCTCGCGGACGCCAGGGTTCAGGAGGTGATCGCAGCGTGCGACGCGGGCGCCCGCGCGGCCGAAGAGCGTGGCGACCAGCTCACTGCGGGCGAGCTCTTCGTGCTGCTCGACCTGCTGATGGACGTCAAAGGCACCTACAAGGCCGATGTGCGTCGCCTGGGCCAGCGTCAGGAAATGCTGCGGCTGTACGTGCCCGAGCGCCTTTGGGAACTCCGCAACGAGCGGGCTAAAGCCTCCAGCGATAAGCCTCTGCCCCCGTACAACCCCTTTGGCGATGACTGGAAAGTCAAGCTGGCGAGCATTGATCAGACGCTCCTGGAGCGCTGCCTTGGGTACACCCGCCAGCATGTCACGCAAAAGCCCATGAGCGAGCTCATGATCGGCGGGCTCGAAAACCTGCGCACCATGATCACGACACAGGACCTCGGCACGGTCTTTCCGGGGCTCAAGGACGCGGCCGCCCGCGCCTCCATGCTGGCGTTTCTAACTGAGCAGGAGGCGGCCCTTGCCAACGCTGGCGAGTTTGACGCCTCGCATGTCTCCCGGCTGCTTGGTCAACTGGAACGCAAGAATGCCGACACCGTGAAGATCACCGACTCGGCCCTGATGCATGAGTTTGGCGCTGGCGCGATGTCGCGTCTGGACGAGTTTTCCGAGATTATCTGGCCTGACGAAGTGCGGCGCTTCCAAAAGGCGACCCAGGGACGCTTTGTGGGCGTGGGCATCCAGATCGAATACGACGAGTTGCAGAACATCCGCGTGGTGTCGCCCATCGAAGGGACGCCCGCCCAGCGGGCCGGCATCAAGCCGGGCGATGTGATTGCCAAGGTGGATGGCCGCAGCATTTTCGGACTCTCGCTCGACCAGGCGGTGGATGTCATCACCGGCCCGGAAAGCACGAATGTGGTGCTCACGATTGAGCGGCCGATCGACGACCCGGCTTCGGCCAAGCCCGCCGAGAAGCCCTCCGCCGACGCTGCCGACCACAAGGACGAGAAGGCCCCCGCGCCAGACGCCGCGAAAGACGCGGCGAAGGACGCCCCGGTCGTCAAGAAGGAAACGCTGACGTTCACGCTCCGCCGCAGCCTGATCAAGGTGGTGACGGTCAAGGGGTGGAAACGCGAGGGAGCGAAGGAAGATGCATGGAACTGGTACATCGACCCCGCCAACAAGATCGGCTACGTGCGGCTTACGCAGTTCGCCGACACCAGCGGCGCCGAGTTTGAGCGTGCGATCAGCGAGATGAAGTCCAGCGGGCTCAACGCGCTGGTCTTTGATCTTCGCTTCAACCCCGGCGGGCTGCTCGATCAGGCCGTGCGCATCGGCCGCAAGTTTGTGAACGTGGATGGCCCGATCGTCCGCACTCAGGGGCCGGGCAAGCGACTGCTTGAATCGATGTGGAGCGAGCCGAGCGAAGCCTCGCTGTCGCACATCCCCGTGATCGTGCTCGTCAATCAGGGCTCGGCCAGCGCCAGCGAGATCGTCTCCGGGTGTGTCTCAACCTACGCCGAGCGGGGCCAGCTCGACGCGCTCGTGCTGGGTGCCCGCAGCTACGGCAAGGGCAGCGTGCAGAACGTGTACAACGTCACGTCCAACTGCATCATCAAGGTGACGACCGCGTACTACATGCTCCCCAATAACAAGATCATCCATCGCCTGCCGGGGGCCGAGGAATGGGGCATCGAACCGAACCTCAAGGTGGAGATGCTGCCCAAGCAGACCAGCGAGGCGCTCTTGGCTCGCCGCAATGCGGATGTGGTGCCTCTGAACAAGGACGGGATTGACCTGGACGCCAAGCTCCCCCACCCAGACCCCGACGAGCTGCTGACCAAGGGGACGGACCTGCAGCTGGAAACCGCGGTGCTTCTGCTGAAGGCCCGCGTGATGGCATCCAAGCTGCCCGAAGCTACGGCGCAGACGAAGGACATGCAGCGACCGACGCCGTAAGCCTTGCGCAACGCCACTTCGGATAGTTGTGATGCATTCAGAGCGGCCCATCAACGGGCCGCTCTTTTGCGAATCGGGGTGGCAAGACACGGTTTGAACTTCTTGTCCAGCGAGTTTGCCTCTGGGAGCCAGAAACGTTGTGTTCGCTGAACGGGGGTGCAAGTACGCAGATGAGACTAATCGTGGAAATGAGTAGGGTTTCGGAACTCAATGTCCGGGCACGGCTGGATGCAAACGCTGTGAAGCGCCATTGTCGGCCTCTCATATTCGACATCGTGACGCGACCACATTTCGCATCGCTACGTTACCGATGTATTCCGTGAGCCAGTCGCGTGCGCGGGGTACGTACCTCGGACCGCCGCATACCCTATCTGCATGCGGCACAACGAAAGTCACCGTTCCCATCGCATCGGTTGGCTCCGGGCGGCGGTGCTTGGCGCGAATGACGGCATCGTGTCGACCGCCAGCCTCATCGTCGGGGTGGCCGCGGCCGACACGCCCCGAAGTGGCATTCTGGTCGCAGCACTCGCCGGACTGGTTGCGGGGGCGATGTCGATGGCCGCGGGCGAGTATGTGTCTGTCAGCTCACAGGCCGACACCGAGGCGGCTGACCTGGCGCGTGAGAAGCACGAACTTGCGACGCAGCCCACCGAAGAGCTCGCCGAACTGACGGCCATCTACGTGAAACGCGGGCTTGATGAAACCCTCGCCGCGCAGGTCGCAACGCAGCTCACGGCCAGCGATGCCCTCAACGCCCATGCTCGCGACGAACTGGGCATCACCGAAGAACTCGCGGCCCGCCCGGTGCAGGCGGCGTTCGCCTCGGCGGGCACGTTCACGGTCGGGGCCGCGCTGCCGCTGCTGCTCGTGCTGGCGTTGCCGAAGGCGTGGCTCGTGTGGGGCGTCTCCATCGCGTCGCTCGCTTTCCTCGCGCTGCTCGGCTCTGTAGCGGCCCGCGCGGGCGGTTCGCCGGTGCTCAAGTCCGCCGCCCGCGTGACATTCTGGGGAGCGCTGGCGATGGGCCTGACGGCGGGCGTGGGTGCGCTCTTTGGTGCACGGCTATAGACGGTCGTGCTTGACGTCGATCCGAGGGGCCAAGACGACGCACGTAACGCACCGTCCGTCGTCGTCGTTCAAACGTCTGAGGGCATCCCTGGGCGACTGGGCGCAGTTGAACTGCTCCGTAAACACAAATGGCCTCGGCACTTGCCGAGGCCATCGAGCCTTCTGAATCGGGGTGACTGGATTCGAACCAGCGACCTTCTCGACCCGAACGAGACGCGCTACCAAACTGCGCTACACCCCGGAACGGACCCAGTGTAGGCCCCCGCCGCGGCGTCGGGCCGGGGGCCCTAAACTTCTCCCCTGTCTCGACCCGGCTCCTCGTGCGACCTACGCCGCCCAAAGGCCGAGCGGTCGCTTCTACTTCCGACGGCACGCCAACTATTCATGGCGGCTCGCTGCTGCTTCGCCTGGTTCCGCTGTCGACTGTTTTCGCTTCGCCCACCACTGACCCAAAGAGGCCCTCCATGGCACACGCAACCTCCAAAGACCCCAACGTCTTCCTCCTCCCCGACCTTGGCGAAGGGTTGGCCGAGGCCGAGCTCATCAAGTGGCGGGTGGAAGTCGGCCAGGCGGTGGGGGAAGTGGAAGTCCTGGCGGAGATGGAAACCGACAAGGCGCTGGTGGAAGTAACGAGCCCTCGCGCGGGAACCATCGCGGGCTTGCACGGCGAGCCGGGCGAGGTGATCAAGGTCGGTTCGCCGCTGGTCACGTACGCCGCCGCGGCGGGCGCCAAGGCCGAGGCGAAGGCGTCGCCGGAACCCAAGCCGGCCCCGAAAGCCGCGGCTAAGGCAAACACTCCCGCACCCAGCAACGGGCACGCGGCCCATGCAGCGCCAGCCGGCGACGACATCGCCGAACCGCCGGCCCGCACCGAGGACGACGGTTCGGTGGTAGGGATCATGAACGCCGGAGCGGCCAAGACGCTGGCCACGCCGGCGGTGCGTCGCGTCGCCCGCGACCTTGGCGTGAACATCGACACCCTCAAGGGTTCGGGCATCGGTGGTCGCGTGATGGAGAAGGACGTGCGTGACGCCGCGGCCAGAGGCAAGAGCGCCGGCAGCCCCGCCCCGGCCCCGCGTCCGATGCACTCGCAGGTCGGCGAGCTCACCCCGGTCGCCTCGGCACCCGCGCCGATTCGTCGCGAAAGTGCTCCGCTGCCCCCGGGCCAGGACACCGTGCGTATCCCGTTCCGGGGTGTTCGCCGCACGATTGCCAATCGCCTGCGCGAGAGCGTGAACCAGGCCGTGCACTTCACGGTGATGGACGAGGCGGATGTGTCGGGCCTCGACGCGATGCGAAAGAAGCTCGGCGCTGCGAGTGGCGAGAAGCTCAGCCTGCTGCCGTTCGTCGCCTCCGCGGTGTGCCGAGTGCTGAGCCGGGCGGAGTTCCGTCCCCTCAACGCGACCGTCGACGAGAAGCCCAGTGACCCCGCCTACGACGCGTCGATCATCCAGCACCGGGCCGTGCACCTGGGCATCGCGACTGACACCGAGAACGGCCTCATGGTCCCGGTGATCCGTGATTGTGATTCGCTGGGCGTGCTCGAGATCGGGCGTCACATCGCCCACGTCGCCGAAGCCGCCCGCAACCGCAGCGCCTCCCGCGAGCAGCTTTCGGGTTCGACCTTCACCATCAGCAACGTGGGCAGCCACGCGGGCCGCTTCGCCACGCCGATCATCAACTACCCCGAGTGCGGCATCCTGGCGGTAGGGCGCGCCCGCGAGGGCATGGTCGTCTCAAAGGGCTCTTTCCGGGTCGGCCTGCTGCTGCCCCTGAGCCTCGCGTGCGACCATCGCGTGGTGGACGGGGCCTTGGCGGCCCTGGCCCTGGCCGAGCTGGTGCGCCTGCTGCAAGACCCCGAGGCCTTGCTCACGCCGGCGCGTGGATAAGGAATCCGGCAGCTTGCACTTCGATCAACGCCGGGGCCGAGGCGTTAGGAAGCTCCGGTTGGTCGCCCCCGAAAACCCGGGCCTTCGCTGACTCAGGTCCGGCGTCATGTTGGCATGTTGTTATCTCGACTCGCTAGCGCATCCCGGCCACGTCCTGGCTCATGGCCTGGGCCATTTGCGTCCGCTCGCTGCTGGTCAATGGCCACATGGATACGCGCGTGCTGCCGTCCCCGGCGTGTGGCACCACGTAGTTCACCCGTGCGGCCATGAACCGCTCGCGGCATCCCTCGCCGCAGCCGGCCATCACCGTCGCGATGATCCCCAGCACCGTGGCGATCAGCACGCTTCGAACGCGGCCGTCGAGCGGCCGAACTTCTACCGCGTGCATCCCGCCCACCTCCATCCAGTCGAAGTGCATGTTGGGGCTCCTTGCCCCACGCTATCGGCCCGGCCTTCGACCCGGCGCGATAATCAAGTATCGACCACGCGGCCGGACCGCATCTGGCCCGCACCACGGCGCGGGCGTCCCACTCGCCATTGCAGCGATCATGACGCCTGCGCCGCCGCTTTACGGACCGGGCAACGCTTATTTGACCCTGCCCCCAAGCCCGTCAACGATGCGGGAAGTCTCGGCCCCTCCCCGCCTCGCAAGGAACCCTCTGATGAAGCCCGCGTTCAGCACTGTCGCCTGCCCCGAGTGGACGCTGGATCAGGTTGCCCACCACGCAGAAAAGTGGGGTTTTCTGGGTGTTGAGCTTCGCACGTTTGGCAGTGGCAGCAGCACGCTGGCGTGCGATCCGGCGCTCACGAGCGCTTTGAAGACCCGCACCATGTTCCGTCGCGCCGGGGTGACGATCTGCTCGCTCGCGACGGGCGTGCGCTTTGATGACCCCATCACTCCCCCGCTGCTCGGCCAGTTGCTGGACCACGAGCAGACCGTGCGCGAGGGCAAAAGCGCCGTCGACCTGGCGGTGCAACTTGAGTGCCCGTTGGTGCGTGTCTTCGGGTTTGAGCTCAATGGCCATGAGCGCCGGACATCGGCCATCGCCCGGATCGCCGAGCGGCTGGGCAAAGTCGCGGACCACTGCCGCAACAGCGGCGTGAGGCTCGTCCTGGAAAACGGCGGCTCGTTCGGGCGCTCGGCGGACATCGCGGAAATCATCGACAAGGTGAACAGCCCGATGCTGGCCGCCGCGTACAGCCCGGCGGTGGCCGCCACCAGCAACGAATCGCCTAACGCCGGCCTTAACGTCCTGGGCGATCGCATGCTCATGGCCAAGTTCAAGGATTTCCGTGATGGGGTGCCCTGTGCGCTGGGCGATGGCGACCTGCACGCCCGCGAGGCGGCGATGGCGCTCGTCAAGGGCGGCTTCGGCGGCTGGGGCGTCTACGAGTACGACCGCCTGTGGTTCCGCGAAGCCGGCGACATCGACCAAGTCATGTCGAAGAGCGCCAAGAGCCTCTTTGAGTGGTCCGGCAAGGGCGTGCGGGCCGGGGCGATGTGAACGTGTTGGTCGCCCGCGTGGATTGCACCGAACGTTTATCAAAGTTTGAAATGGTCGTTGGCACCATGAACTGCCGCGACTTCACCGCCCGCGAGACGATGTCGTCGCCGACGGGTCCACGTGAGGCCCAGATTCCGCGGGCAGGATGATCCGGAACGTCGCGCCCTTGCCCTCGGCCGACTCCAGCACGATCCGCCCCATGTGTTCTTCAGAAACGCGTTTGGCCACGGCCAGGCCCAGGCCGGTGCCGCGCAGGCCTTTGGTGGTGTTGAAAGGCTGAAAGATCCACGGCTGCTTGCTGGGGGGGATGCCGGGGCCGTTGTCGCGCACGCTGATTTCCAGCTCCGCCCCCGGCACGCCCGGTCCCGCGGGGCGATACTGGGTTTTGACGATGACGACGCCGCTGCCCGGGCTCACGGCTTCCACGGCATTGGTAACGAGGTTGAGCACGGCCTGATGGATGAGCGAGGCGTCCAGCATGATGGGCGGGATTTCGGAATCCAGGTCGGCGATAACAGCCACCTGCCGGGCCGCGGCCTGCGCTTCGGCCACCTGCACGCAGTCCTCCACCAGCTTGGTGACCTGAACCAGATCGAGTTCGACACGACGCTGACGCGAAAACGCCAGCATGTTCATGGTGAGACTGATGATTCGGTCGAGGTTGCGTTGGAGGATGCCCCAGCCGCCCTTGGCGATTTTGAGGTCGTCTTTCTTGAGGCCCATCTCGACGACATCGGCCCCGCCCCGCATGCCCTGGAGAATGTTTTTGATCGCGTGCGAAAGGCTTGCCACCGTCTCGCCGATCACCGCGAGGCGTTCCCCTTGCAGCTTCTGCTGGTAGAGCTCGCCGTTGGAGAGGGCAAGCCCGGCGTGCTGGCCGATGGCGTTCATCAGGGCGAGCTGCTCGGGGGTAAATGTGTAGTTGGCGATGGAGCTGTCGATGTAGATGGCCCCGAAGGTGCGATCCTGAAAGCGGATGGGAGCGCAGATGGCGCTCCTGATGTTCAGGCGCTGCACGCTGTCGCCGCTGGCGAAGCGCGGGTCCTGCATCGCGTTGGCGCTCAGGACGCCTTCGCCCTTCGTGAGCGTGTGCTGCAGAATCGTGCGGCTGACTTCGATCTTCGCATCTTCGGGGTCGACCGGGGCCTCGCGGTACTTCACCACCACCGGGGTCACCGGAAGTTCGGGCGTGTCGCCACACATCATGACGCAGCCACGCTGAGGGCGGACTTCCGCAAACACCAACTCCAGCACGCCTTCGAGCAGCTCCTGTCGGTCCGTCCCTCGCTGCGAAAGAAGCGTGGTGAGGCGATAGATCACGCGAAGGTGCTCGGCGGCCGCCGCCCTCGGCTCGGGCTCGGAGAGGATCACCGAG
>JBAZUW010000021.1:0-25497 GCA_041661205.1 Phycisphaerales bacterium | reverse complement strand
CACGAAGATCGTGCCGCACCCCCCGCCCCGCCCCCGCGCCCGGCGCCCATCGCCAAGCCCGCCGCGACCACCCCGGGCACCGAGAGTACACCCGTCGCCGACATCAAGCCCCCCGCCCCCGTGGTGCCGCAAACCAAGTTCGCGCCCGAGTTTGAACTCACCGACATCGCCGGCGCCAAGGTCACCCTCGCTTCGCTCAAGGGCAAGATCACCATCGCGGAGTTCGCCGGCTCCTGGTCTCTCGGCCTCGCCGAAGCGCGCCAGGAATTCCAAACCCTCGTCGACCACTACAAGGATCAACCCGTCGGCGGCCTCAGCTTCGCCGTGCGCGAAAAAACCAGAGACGCCGCCATCGAGGAGTATCACAAGAAGCAGTTCTCGTTCGACCTGCTCCTCGACGCCGACGGCGTGGCAAAATCCTTCGGCGTCAGCGGCTATCCCTCCTACGCCCTCATCGGCCCCGACGGTGAACTGCTCGCCGCCCCCACGCCCTTTCAGCCCGCCGACACCATGACCGGCCTGGGCGACGAAATCGACGCGGCGCTGAGCAAACTCAACGGCACCCCGCCGCCCCCCAAGCACGTCAAGGCCGCGACCAAAACTGACACCAAGTCCGACGCCAAGGCCGACCCCAAGCCGGACCAGGCGAAAGCCCCCGCGCCGGAAAAACCCGCCGCCGGCAAGGTCGCCGCGCCCCCCGCCAAGCCCACCAACGTCGGCACCAAGGCCCGCCCGGTGCCGCAGCCCCGGCCCGGCACCACCCCCGCCAAGCCCGATACCGACCACTAAGAACTCATCGAGCCACACCACCCGCAACGCCTCCCGCGCCTGTGCGTTGACCATCCGCGGCGTTTCTACACTCCCCGCATGGCCGCCAGCCCGACTCAAGCCCCCAGCTTCGCCGACAGCGCCTCGCCCCTCATCGGGGTCGTAATGGGTTCACGCTCGGATTGGGAAACCATGCGCCACGCCAGCGAAACGCTGGAGACGCTGCGTGTGCCGCACGAAGTCAAGGTGGTCTCGGCCCATCGCACGCCGGACTGGCTCTTTGAGTACGCGCAGCAGGCCCCAGCACGCGGCCTGCGCCTCATCATCGCCGGCGCGGGCGGGGCGGCCCACCTGCCCGGCATGCTGGCCTCCAAGACGCCCCTGCCGATCGTCGGCGTACCGATCGAGAGCCACACGCTCAAGGGAATGGACTCGCTGCTTTCGATCGTGCAGATGCCGGGCGGCGTGCCCGTCGCCACCATGGCGATCGGCAAGGCCGGGGCGATTAATGCGGGGCTGTTTGGGGCGGCGGTGCTGAGCCTCGCCGACCCGGCGCTCGCGCAGCGGCTGGTCGCGTACCGCACTGAGCAAACCCAGCGCGTGCTGGACGCCCGCGACCCGAGGAGCGAATAAGGGGAACTGACGCCGGACCTGAGTCTTCGAAGGTCCGGGTAGCCTCCGAGAAGACCACCCGGAGCTTCGCAGAGCCTCAGCTCCGGCGTCACGAGTTCATTCTGGAACCGGTTCGCGATCAAGGAAGCAACGGAGATTGTGCGAATGCTCATCGGGGTGCTGGGGGGCGGACAACTCGGCCAGATGCTGGCGCTGGCGGGCATTCCGCTAGGTCTTCGGTTTCGGTTTCTTAACCCCGCTCCCAAAGCCCCCGCTTCGGCCGTTGGAGAGGTCATCACCGGCGCGTTCGAAGACGAAGCCGTGCTCACCAAGTTTGCCGCCGGCGTTGATGTGGTGACGTACGAGTTCGAGAACGTGCCGGCCGCGAGCGTGCGCTGGCTCGCGCAGCGGGTGCCGGTGTACCCGCCGCCGAAAGCCCTCGAAGCCGGTCAGGATCGCCTCAGAGAGAAGACCCTGTTCCGCGAGCTCGGGTTCGCCGTGCATGACTTTGAGAACGTCGAACCCGGCGACGACGGCCGCGCGGCGATCGCCAAGCTCGGCCTGCCGCTCGTCGCAAAAACCCGGCGGATGGGCTACGACGGCAAGGGGCAGATGGTGCTGCGAACCGACGCCGACGCGGCCCGGCTCCGCGCGACCCTCGGCGATAGTCCCCTGCTCATCGAGCGCCTCGTGACCTTCCAACGCGAACTCTCCATCATCGCCTGCCGCGGGCGCGATGGGTCGTGCATCAGCTATCCCCTCACCGAAAACGTGCACGAAGGCGGCATCCTGCGAATCAGCCGCGCACCGGCCGCCGACATCAGCCCTGCCACCGAGAAACACGCCCGCGACCACGCCCAGGCCCTCATGCAGCGTCTCAACTACGTCGGCGTCCTCGCGATCGAACTCTTCGACACCGGCAACGAGCTCTACGCCAACGAGATGGCCCCGCGCGTGCACAACAGCGGGCACTGGACCATCGACGGCTGCGAAGTCAGCCAGTTCGAGAACCACTGCCGCGCCGTGGCGGGCCTGCCGCTGGGTGAGCCAGGCGTGCGGGGCAGCAGCGTGATGGTCAACTTCATCGGCGCGATGCCGCCGGCAGCGGAACTCCTCAAAATCCCCGGCGTGCGCGTCCACGATTACGGCAAAGAGCCTCGCGCAGGACGCAAGGTCGGTCACGCGACCATCGTGGGGGTAAGCGCAGAGGAACGATTGCACCATGTACTACGAGCCCGAAGCGCCAGCGAGGGTCACAGCGATGCACGAACACCACAGTGACCCTCGCTGGCGCTTCGGGCTCGTAAAGGTTTCGGCGGGTTTCTACTGCCGCGGCTGCTGCGGCGTCGCGTCCTTCGCGATCGCCCCGCGCATCGCCGTGTCCGCCTGCACGTTCTGCAGCTTGTAGTAGTCCAGCACGCCCAGCCGCCCGTTGCGGAAGGCATCGGCGATCGCCTTGGGAATCTCCGCCTCGGCCAGCGTCACCAGCGCCCTGTTCTCTTCGATCTTCGCCTTGTTTTCCTGCTCCAGGGCCATGGCCAAGGCACGCCGCTTCTCGGCCTCGGCCTGGAATCGCTTCTTATCCGCGTCGGCCTGAGCCTGCTGCAGCTGGGCGCCGATGTTCTCGCCCACATCCACGTCGGCGATGTCGATCGAGAGAATCTCGAAGGCGGTCCCGGCGTCGAGGCCCGACTTCATCACCGTTTTGCTGATGTCATCCGGGTTTTCCAATACGGCCTTGTGGTCGTGGGCCGAGCCGATGGTGCTGACGATGCCCTGGCCCACGCGCGCGATGATGGTCTCTTCGGTCGCACCACCCACCAGCCGTGCGATGTTGGTCCGCACCGTCACGCGTGCCTTCACCTTGAGCTGAATGCCGTCCTTGGCCACCGCGTCGATCGTCTGCCGCTGGCCCTGCGGGGCGGGGCAATCGATCACCTTGGGGTTCACGCTGGTATGCACCGCGTCCAGAATATCGCGCCCTGCAAGGTCGATCGCCGTCGCCGTGCTCCACGGCAACTCAATCCGTGCGGCCCGCGCCGCGATCAGCGCGCTGATCACGTTGCTCACCCGCCCACCGGCCAGGTAGTGCGTTTCAATCAGGTTCGTCGAAATGTCCATGCCGCTCTTCACCGCCCGGATGCGGTTCATCACCACCGTGCGCAGGTCCACCCGCCGCAGCCTCATCCCCACCATGTCGAGCAGGCCCACCCGGGCGTTGCTGGTAAGGGCCTGGATGTACAAGCTCATGAACTGCAGCAGGTAAATGAGCATGAACAGCACGAACACGCCGACCACCAGCAGCACGATGATGAGCACAGTGCTGCCCCCGCCGCCCGGGCTGCCCGCCGGCTGTGCAAAGGCCGTACCCGCAAGAGCCAGCAGCGCGCCCGCCGCGCCAACAACGTGAGACCGTGTATTCAAGTGACGCATGTAAGCAATCCTCCGAAAACGCCATCGCCCGCCCGGCCCGCTCGCCACCGAACCCGGCGGCCCACCTGCGAACGCACACCAACCCCGGCGGGCGGAGTGTAACGCCTGCCCCGGGCCTCGGCGCGGCCAATCAACTCGACAGGTTCACCCCACCGCGCAGCAGACCACCCCACCCACACGCCCGCTAGCGAACTTCGCGCACCCTCACCGTCACCCCGTTCACCGCGATCACCCGCACCCGCGCCCCGGTTGGCACAAACGTCCCCTCGGAGATCACTTCCATGCGCTGCCCCGCGATCTCCGCCGCCCCCACGGGCCGCAGATCGCTCACGACCATCCCTTCCTTGCCGATCAGGGCTTGGCCCTTCTGCTGCTCGCTCGCCTCCGCCGCCCGCTGCGCCTCCAGCTCCTCCTCGGTGGGCGCACCCACCACGCCCCGCCCCAAGGCTGTGTGAGGCCAGATCTTCAGCCCCCAGTACAGCGCCGTCGGCCCCATCACCAGCAGCAGCAGCGTGCCCGTCGCCCCCCACACCATGTCGTAGCGAAACAGGCAGATGATGCCAACCACCGCCAGCACAAACGAAGTAAGCGCCAGCGCCCCGGCCGCCGGAAAGAAAAACTCCAGCGACAGCAGCAAGATCGCCAGCCCGATCAGTCCCAAACCCCAGACAAGCAGCGATTCCATCCAGTGGTTCTTTCGTTGTTCGCGTCATCCGCGTTGTGGACGCACCCTCGCCCGTGCCTCAGGCGTCGCGCCGCGGCTCGACCCACACCCACGGGCCTTCCACGCGCACCACCCGCACCGGCGTACCCGGGTCAATGTAGCCGTACGCCGCCGACGCGTCGAGCATTCGTTCGCCAATCTGAATCCGCCCGGCCGGGCGCAGGGGCGTCACCGTCACGCCCGCTTCGCCCACCGTCGCTACTTCATCCGTGCCCGGATCCATCGCCATCAGCATCCCCTCGCCCTCATCGTCGTTGGCTTTGAGCACGAGCCGATTGAAAATCGGCAGCGAGCCGAAGTGCCGCCCGATCTGCCACATGCTCAGCCCCGAGGTAATCACCGCCAGCAGCGTGACCAGCGCCCCATAGGCCAGGCCGCTCTTGGCCTGCGGTGAATCAGGGAAAAGTCCGGAACCCATGGGCACAAACGTGCCCACAAGCCCCACAAACAGCAGCAGCAGCCCCGCCACACCCGCAAACCCGAACCCCGGCAGCACAAAAATCTCCAGCAGCAGCAGCGCCAAACCACCCAGGATCGCCACCACCTCCCACCAGTTGGCCATCCCGATGAGCATCGGCGGGGCGATCAGCGCCACCAATGCCACCAGGGCAAACGCTGCAGGAGCAATGATGCCCGGGTGCGTCATCTCGACGAACAGCCCCACCAGAAACACCACAATCAGCAGCCCGCGCACCCAGATGTTGGTCAGAAACAGCACCAGCCCCTCCGACCACGATTGGTCGTACCGCAGCATGTGCTTGGCGCCCAGAAACGCCGCCAGGTCCTGATCATTGCGGATCGGCGTGATCACCGGCACGCCGTTGACCTGTGTCGTGTCGTTGGACGCAAGATTGAACAGCAGCATGTCGGACGTGCGAAACGTCGCCGCCCCCGCCCCGTCCGTCACTTTCTCGATCACCTGCCAGTCGCCCGCGTTTTCCTTCGTCAGCTTGGGCCGCGACGAAGGCAGCGTCTGCAGCGACTTGAAATCTCCCGAGATGTTCGCCAGCTTGGCCGACCCCGCGGGCACCTCGCCCGCCGCCGATGCATCCGGCATCCGAATCTGGTGCGCCGCGTCCATCGGCACACCTAGCCCCGGTACGCTCGGCAAGCGTGTGGGCCCGCTGGGGTCCACCCCCGGAAAATACATCTGCAGCTCCGCCCGGTCAATGCACATCTGCTCGCCCGTCTTGCTATTCCGCGCCAGCCACAAGGGCAAGTCATCCGCGACGATCGACTGCACCAGGTACTCATCCCGCGTGTACGAGCCATACTCCGCGTTATGCCGCCGCGCCGAATCCACCACCTCCGCGATCAGCGGCGGCATCACCTTCCGCAATATCTCCGGCGACAGCCCCTTGGGATCAATCCCCAAGGGCCCCCCCGTGATGATCTTCGCATCCCCAAAGCTGCACGGGTCATTCACGACGATATCGCGGCACGCCAGCGCCACCACCGCCCCGCCCGAGTACGCATCATGGTTGATCCACGCGATCGTGTTCCGGATCGGCGTCCCCTTGATGCTCTGGCAGATCTGCAGCACCGAGCTCAGGTCGCCCCCGGGCGTGTCAATATCAAACACGATCGCGTCGGCACCAGCCCGTTCCGCCATCGAGATCCGGCGCGACACGCTCTCTGCCATCACGCCCTGCCCATCAATCTCCCCATGCAACGTGATGATCGCGACGTTCTTCGCCGCCCGAGACGCCGGCACCGTCGCCTGACTCGTCTGCCGCCCTTGGCCCGATTGTGCAAAAGCTCCAGGGTCGACCAATGCCGCCACCAGCGCACACCCCAGCGCCAGCACGCGGCCCACCCAATGCATGATGGACGAACGCCACCGACGCTGATTGCCCAGTGTGGTCATCACGCCTGCATTGTTGGGGGGTCGGGCCTTCCAGGTTCAAAAAAATCCTTCACCGCCCCGGCCCGCTTCACCTACGTCCCCGGCGTCTCCTGCTCCACGCTCCACTTCAGCTCACTCGTGCGGCAATCGATGTGCACCGCAAAGAACCCCGGCCTGCCCCCCGCCGTCTTCGGCTCCGCTCGCTTCATCAACGGCCAGATGATCTTCCGGTCGGTTTCCGGAAGGGGCAGGGCGTCCAACTCGCCGGGGGCAAACCAGTCCAGCCGCCCCTCGCGCATGTCGCGTGGCTCCACCTCCACCGCCCCAGGCACGCGGTACACAAGCATCAGCCAGTGCCCCTTGCCCTCGAAGGCCTGCTCGCTCACCAGCCCGATCAAGTGCAGCCGGTCGATCGGCACCTCGATCCCCGCTTCTTCGTGAATCTCGCGCTGGGCACACTGGGCGGGGCTTTCTCCCTGCCCCACATCCAGCTTGCCGCCGATGGGGCTGGCGAGCCCTTGGTTGGGAGCCTTCAGCCGCCGGAGCATCAGCACCCTCCCCGTGCCGTCTCTCAGGTCGCACAGGCAGGCGATTCGGTAGGGCATATCAGGCAACGATCCGGCAAGCGCGTGGGATGACATCAATGGAGGATATCGCCGCTCACGTCCGAGCTTTCACCCGGTCGATAAAGCCCTCGATGACCATCGCGCCCCTACGTCCATCCGCGGCCCCCAAGTCCATACCCTCGGACATGCCGGTCCGCCCCAAGCCCGCCTCCCCGCCCCGGTCCGCGTTCGACGCGGCCGGCAAGCACGTCTACCTCATCGGCATCGGCGGCTCGGGGATGTCGGGCCTGGCCCAAATGCTCGCCGGCCGCGGGGCGATCGTCAGCGGCTCCGACCGGGATCCATCCGACGCGACCGATGCCCTCAAACGTCAAGGCATGGCCATCGGCTTTGAGCAGGCCAAACAGTGGCTCCCGGATGCCTGCGACCTGGTCATCGCCTCGGCCGCCATCCGGCCGGATCACCCGCAAATGCTGGCCGCCGCCGAACGGGCGATTCCCGCGATGCTCTACGCCGAAGCCCTGGGCATGTGCATGTCCGGCCGCACCGGCGTGTGCGTCGCTGGCACGCACGGCAAGAGCACGACGACCGCCATGCTCGGTTGCGCCCTGGCCGACGCCGGTCTCGACCCCACGGTGATCGTCGGGGCGACCTCTAACCAGCTTTCCAAGGGTTGCAACGCGGCGGTGGGGGAGCCCACCGGCTTCCGCCTCGGGGCAGCCGCCATCCCCGCCGGCGCCCTCGCCGGTGCCCCCGGCCTGCTCGTGGCCGAGTCCTGCGAGTTCAACCGCTCCTTTCACAATCTGCGCCCGACCATCGCCAGCATCTCGTCAGTCGAGGCCGATCACTTGGACGTCTACGGCACGCTTGATGCGGTGATCGAAGCCTTTCACGAGTTCGCGGCTCTCATTCCCGCCGCCAGCAACGGCGGCAAGCTCCTCATCGCCCACGACAACGCCCACCGCCGCCAGGTAACCGCCGGCATCGACTGTCTCGTCGAGACCATCGGCTTCTCCCCACAGGCCGACTGGCAGGTGGAATACGAGCCGGTGTCACGCCGCGTCACGCTCTCGCGGGGCCAGACCATCCACGCCACCTGGCTCATGCGTCTGCCGGGTGCGCACAACGCGATGAACGCCGCGACGGCCCTGGTGCTCGCCACCTGGAGCGGGGCCGACCCGTTCCGCGTCGCCGAATCCCTCGCCGCCTTCGCGGGCATCGACCGGCGCATGCAGATGCTCGGCGAAAAGCCCATCGCCGGCGGCACCGTCCGCGTCTACGACGATTACGGCCACCATCCCACCGAGATCGACGTCACGCTGCGAGCCCTGCGCGAAGCCGAGCAGCCCCAAACCCGCCAAGGGCGACTCATCTGCGTCTTCCAGCCCCACCAGCACAGCCGCACCCGCCACCTGATGGAAGAGTTCGCCAGCAGCTTCTCGCAGGCAGATGTGGTGATCGTCCCGGACATCTACTTCGTGCGCGACAGCGAGGCTGAAAAGCAGAAAGTCACCGCGGGCGACCTGGTGGATCGCCTTCGCCAGAAGGGGGTGCGGGCCATGCATCTGTACCCCTTCCAGGCGATCATCGAGCAACTGGAGAATCTCTGCCGCCCGGGTGACGTGCTGGTGTGCATGGGGGCGGGGCCAGTGTGGAAAATCGCCAAGGGGTATCTAGGACAGATGTGACCGTCGCTGGCTGCCGGTAGGACAGGCGTCCCGCCTGTCCCCGGTGAGGAAGGAGTCTCGGGTACTTTCCCAAACAGGGACAGGCGAGACGCCTGTCCCACCGACAGCCAAGAAACCCAAGCACGAAACCCACATGCCCGCCATCATGACCATCCCGATCGCCCATCACGCCCCCATCCCCACCTGGTTCGGTGTCGGTGGCGGCGCCGACCAGCTCGCCACGCCCCGCGACCATGCCGAGCTTCTCGCCTGCGTGCGCACCGACCCTGCACTTCGCGTGCTGGGCGCCGGCGCCAACCTGCTGGTCGATGACGACGGCGTCGGCGAACTCGTGGTCACGCTCGCGTCGCCCGCCTTTCAAGGTGTCGAGTGGGGGCCGGAGACCGTCCGCGTCGGCGCAGGCGTGGACCTCCCCAAGCTCATCGTCGACGCCGTCCGCCGGGGCCGCGCCGGCATCGAGGGCCTTGGCGGCATCCCCGCCACCATCGGTGGGGCCCTCGTCATGAACGCCGGCGGCGCCTTCGGCCAGATCGCCGATTGCGTCCTGCGCGTCCACGCCATCTCGCGCGACGGCCGTGAAGTCACGCTCGAACGCTCGCAGATTCCCTTCGCCTACCGCCACAGTGGCCTGGCCGACCTCATCCTCGTCAGCGCCGAGCTAACCCTCCCCCCCGCCGACCCCGCGGCCCTCCGCGACAAGCTCAAAGAAGTCATGGTCTACAAGAAAAAAAGCCAGCCCATGGCCGACAACTCGGCCGGCTGCTGCTTCAAAAACCCCACGCTCGAACACACGCTGCGCGATGCCGCTGGCGACATCGGCGAACCCGGCAAACGCGTCTCCGCCGGAATGCTCATCGACCGCGCCGGCCTCAAGGGCCTTCGCGTCGGCGGCGCCAGCGTCAGCCCGCGCCACGCGAACTTCCTCGTCACGAGCGCCGGCGCCAAAGCCCGCGACGTCATCAACCTCATCGCCGAAATCACCCGGCGCGTGCACGACACTTTCGGCGTAACCCTCCACCCCGAAGTCGTCATCTGGAGGCGCTCGTGAACCCGCGCCATGTTCTTGTTCTCGGTGGCGGGCCCGACGCCGAGCGAGAGGTCTCGCTCGAATCTTCCCGCTGCGTCGCCGAGGCCCTCGCCACGCTCCCCGGCTACACCGTGCATCGCGAAATCATCGACGCGATCGACCTCGCGTCACTCCGCGCTTTACCCGGAGACATTATTTTCCCCGTCCTCCACGGCCCCTTCGGCGAAGGCGGCCCGTTGCAAGACCTCATGGAGCAGGACGGCCGCCCCTACGTCGGCTGCCGCCCCTTCGCCGCCTGTGCCGCGATGGACAAGGTCGGTTCCAAACTCGCCGCAATGGCCGTGGGCGTGCCGACGACGCCCGCCAGAGTCTTCAACCCGCGCGACACCGCCTGTCCGCTGCCCCTGCCAGTCGTTCTCAAACCTATCCACGAAGGCTCCAGCGTCGGCGTCCATATCTGCACGACCCCCGCCCACTGGGCCGCCGCCGTCGCCGCCGCCACCGCCGACATGCACACCCACCCGCACCGTTCCTACATGGTCGAAGGCGCGATCCTCGGCGGCAGCGAACTCACCGTCGGCGTCCTCGACGGCACACCCCTGGCCCCCATCCGCATCCGCCCCAAGAGCGAGTTTTACGACTACCACGCCAAGTACCACAGCGACGACACCAAGTACGACGTCGACCCGCCGCTCGCTCCCGGCCTCAAAGAAACTCTCCAACACCACGCCGCGGCTCTCGCCCGCGCCATCGGCGTCCGCCACCTCTGCCGCGTCGATTTTCTCCAAAGCCGCGAGGGCGAGCCCTGGCTCCTCGAAGTCAACACCATGCCCGGCTTCACCGGCCACTCCCTCCTCCCCATGGCCGCCGCTCACGCCGGCCTCCCCTTCGCAGCCCTCACTCAACGCCTCGTAGAATGTGCCGTAAGGGACTCAGCAGTCCCGGCAGTAGCCCGACCGTAAGGCAGGGAGCCGCCTCCCGCAGCATCCGCAGTAGCCCGACCGTCAGGGAGGGCCTCTTCGCCCGCCCAGCAGTTCAAGGACGAACCATGGCCAAGGCCACGCAAAACTCCAAGCAAAACAAAACCCGCTTCCAGTGGGGTGCCTTCGCCCGCTACCTCACCAGCTTCACCGTGCTGGTCCTCGGCTTGGCACTCCTCGTCGGCGCCATCATCGGCATGAAGCCCCTGGAAGCCCGCGCCGCCGCCATCCGCCCCCGCGGACCCCTCAAAATCACCATCCACTGGCCCCCCCTCGCCAAGGCCGCCCCCGGCGGCGCCACCTGGCTACCCAAATCCCAGCAAGAGCAACTCCAGCGCATCGCCGAGGACGCGGCGGGCAAAAGCCCCGGCCCCTACGACTCCGCCCCTCTCGCCCGCATCTCCGACGCCCTCTTCGATACCGGCTGGTTCAACGCCCCCCCGCGCGTGCAGCGCGACGCCGACGGCGTGACCGTCGACGGCGCCTTCCGCGTTCCCGCCGCCGTCGTCCGCAAAGACTCCAAAGACTACATGATCGCCTGGGACGCCAAGCTCATGCCTGCCGTCTACGACCCGGGCGAATCTCGCCTCCCCGTCATCTTCGACCCCGCCCTGGGCCCCCCCGCCTCACGCGGCCAGCGCGACTACCAAACTCCCTGGGCCGGCGAAGACCTCACCGCCTCCATCGAACTCCTCGACCTCCTCGTCCGCCAACCCTGGGCCGACCAGGTTCAAGGCATCGACGCCGGCACCTTCACCCGCGACGCCAGCCTCACCATCGTCACCCGCGCCAACACCCGCATCATCTTCGGTGGCCGCCCAAGCAAGCCCCGCGCCGGCGAAGTCACCACCCGCCAGAAGATCGCCTACCTCACCCAGCTCCAGCACGACCACAAACGCATCGACGGCGGCTACCCACTCATCTACGTCAACTCCAGCCGCCTCCAGTTCGATACCTCCGCCACCGCGCAGGCCGAAGCCGCCGACAAGGCGGCCATCTCAGGCACGCCATGACGGACGGTCCAAACGCTCACGACGGCCCGCTCCCGGTCGATCCAGCCCTCGTCGCCCCAGATGCCACCGGCGAGAGCCTCCTGCCCGCTCCATCTACCGACGACGAAATTCCCGACGACCCGCCCCGCCCGCGAAGCTTCTTTACCACCGCCCCCAAGCCCGACCCCTGGGCCCACCGCCGTGGAGAACCCCGCACCTTCGCGGCTCTCTGGATCATCCTCCTCTTCATGGCCGCCGTCGTCAGCATCGGCAGCGCCGGCGCCACCGGCCTCGTCAGCATCGACGTCTACCGCGCCGGGGCACGCATCATGCTCTGCATCATCGGTGCCTCTCTCGGCCTCATCTGGCCCATGGTGCGTCTGAGCCAGGAAGCCCCAGACTCCCCGCGCCGCTCCATGGCCCAGGACATCTTCGTCGTCGCCGCCCCGCTCCAGGCCATGACCTGGCCCCAGTGTCTGCCGTGGATGGCGGCCTACCCCATCCCGCCCATCGCCGCCCTCTCCGCCAACTTCTTGGCCTGGACCATTCTCATCGCCGGCCTGCTCGCGTTGTTGCTCGAACGCGCCAAACGCGACCCCGCAACCTCTCGCGCCGCCCTCATGGCCATCATCGCCGCCATCTGCTTCGCCGGCCCCGCCATCGGGCTGCTCACCCGTCACCCGACCCTCACGCCCGAATCGCGCGTCGACCTGTGGCAACTTTCCTCCCCGGTCACCGCCCCTTGGGAGATCGTGCGCGACCGCACCTGGACCGGCTATGCTGCCGCCGCGGCCAGCGAACACTGGTTCGCCGCCGCCATCATTGGAACTGTTGCGGGGTTTGTCTGGGTCTTTGTGCTGGCTTCCTCGCGTCGTGAAGCCTAGATTCAACGAATACACCGAGGTCGCCGGCGGCACGCGTGGCGGCCGCCCTTAGCCACGGCTCAGGGCGTCGGATTTTTCATCCCCGGAGAGTGCACCGATGGAACTGGTGACAAAGGCCGAGAAGGACATGCTGGAGGCCAGGTTGGCCGCCCTGGTCAACAACCGCTCCGCGCTCTCACAGCGCATCGCCGAAGCCCGCGCGCTCGGCGACCTGAAGGAAAACGGCGACTACCACGCCGCCCGCGAGCAACAGGGCATGGAAGAGGCCGACATCCGCCGCCTCCAGGAACGCCTCTCCAACATGTCCGTCATCGACGAAAAGATGGCCAAGGCCGTCGAGGGTGTCGTCTTCCTCGGCTCCACCGTGCGCCTGCGCGAAGAACCCAGCGGCGACGAAGACCTCTACAAACTCGTCGGCGAGGCCAGCGTCTCACCCCCCGACGACTACGTCGAAGTCACCGCCACCAGCCCCATGGGCGAGGCGCTCCTCAAGACCCACGTCGGGGACGTGATCCGCGTCAGCGCCCCGCGAGGCGTCAAGATGTTCCGCATCGTCGAGATTGTCTGACCAACGGCGACGGATTTTCCGCCGGCTGCCGGTGGGACAGGCGTCCCGCCTGTCCGCGCCCTCACTGCCCTTCCCCGCTCCCCACCCCAGCCCCCGCCACGCAGCACAAATAAGGCGTCTGCGATGACCCCGCGCCGAAGCCGCCCACCGCCCACAGGTGGTCCTTCTCATCGCTTCGATCAAAGACCTTCCGCCCTTCCACCCACGTCTGCTCCACATGGGTGTACACGCTCAATGGGTCGCCGCTGAGCACCAGCACGTCCGCATCCTTCCCGGCTTCCAGTGAGCCAACCCGCTTGGCAAGGTCCAGCTCCTCGGCTCCGGTCAACGTCAACGCCCGCAGCGCCCCCGCGCGGGTCATCCCGGCACGCACCGCGATCGCCGCCGATCGCATGAACAGCCGCGAATCCGTAATCCAATCATCCGTGTGAAACGCCACCGGCACCCCCGCCCGCTCCAGCACCGCCCCGGTCGCCCACGTCATCTCCGCGGCTTCCAGCTTCCCCCCCGGGCTATCGATCACGATCACCGAGCACGACGCCCCCGAATCCTTGATCTCCGCGGCCACCTTCCACGCCTCGCTCACATGGTGCAGCACCACGTGAAACCCAAACTCCTTCGACAGCCGTAGCACCGTCATGATGTCATCCGCCCGGTGCGTGTGATGATGCACGATCTTCTCCCCGTGCATCGCCTGCACCAGGGTTTCCAGCCCGAGGTCCCGGGGCGGCAGCTTCGCTTCGTCCCCATTGGCCCGCTTGATCTTCGAGTCGTACTCCTGCGCCCTGATGAACTGCTCGCGCACCAGCGCCGCCGCCTTGCCCCGCGTCCCCGGAAACGGCGCCGCCCCCTGCGGGTTCGTGCCGTTGGCCATCTTGATGCCCCCCAGCGGCATCCCCGCGCCCGGCTTCAACGGATCCGGCCAATAAAACAAATCCTCGATGCGATGCGCCTCGCCCACCTTCGCGCGATTCTTCAGATATATCGTCTGCCCACTCAGCAAATGCCCCGAGCCCGGCATCACATTCAACGTGGTGATTCCCCCCGCCAGCGCCCGCCGGAACCCCGGCTCAAACGGGTTGACCGAGTCCATCACCCGCACATCCGGCTGAATCGGCGCGCTGCCATCCGCCCCGCCGATGCCCCCGATGTGGCTGTGCGTGTCGACCAGCCCCGGCATCACCACCTTGCCCGCGCAGTCGATCATCGTGGCGTTGGCCGGCACTTTCACAGCGCCCTTCGCGCCCACCGCCACAATGTGCCCCTCACTGATGATCACTATCCCATCGGCGATCTCTTCGCCCGCGATCGGGATCACCTTCGCGTTGATGAACGCAGTGGGGGAGTTCTGAGCCAACGAAGGAAACGCAAGCGCGAAAAACGCAAACATCGCACAGGTGGAGGCTTTCAGCATGCCAAGAGCATACCAACCCGCGCCCCGGCTCCCAACACCCTCACGCCGGACCTGAGGGTTCTTGACGCCGGACCTGAGTCCTCGAAGGTCCGGGTCGAGACCCCCTCACGCAAACATCGCGTCCAGCGCCCGTGAATACACCCGGTCGGCGATCTCCGCTCCTGTCGGCACCCCCGCCAGCGCCTCCATCATCACCCCGGAGTTCACCTCGAGCACCATCAGTTCGCCAGCGACCGACACCACATCCACGCTGCCAAACCTCAGGTTCAGCGCCGCCGCCGTCCGCGCCGCCAGCGTCACATGCCCCGCCAGCTCGCGCGACGCATGGTCCAGCAGCCGCACGCTCGCGCCCTGCCCCAGGTTGTGCCGCCAGTTCAGCAGGCGCTGCGCACCCGCCGCCGGCACCTCCCGCAGCAACGCCGCGGCTTCCGCATCCAAGCTCGCCACATACCGCCCCAGTTCCGCCGTCACACCCTCGCTCGCCACCCGCCCCGCCACCAGTTCCAGCACCGTCCGCCGCCCATCTCCCACGACCGCCAGCCGATCCTTCGCATACGCGACCTGCGCCACCCCATCCAGCAGCACCAGGCGCGTCTCCTGCTCCACATCCACAAACGGGCTGAGCGCCACCGCGTGCTGCCGCGAGAAGAGCCCAAGCACCGCCTCCTCCAGCGCCACCGGCGAGCGCGCCCGATACACATCCCGCCCGCCCGTGCCCGCATTGTCCTTCACCACCACATCCCGCCCGCACTCCTCAAAGTACCCGAGCATCCCCGCCCAGTTACCAGGGTGCCGCACATACCGCGCCATGTCCGGGTGCAGAAACAACCGGTGCGCCACCCGGGCCACACCCGCCGCTGCCAGCACTTCGCTCGTCGCCGCCTTGTCACACGCGATCGCATGCGTCGCCGCCGCGTTGACATCAAACGAGTACCCGTGAATGTGACGCACCACCGGTCCCCGCGATAGCCGCAGAATCCAACCTTCCCCCAGCTCGCTCACCACAATCCCCCGCGGCTCGCACAAGCGGCGGATGATCCGGCTAAGCACACGTTGAGTATTGAGATGCGTCATGGGTCGGCGGAAAGAGGCAGGACCCCTGTCCCACCACACTCGCTTACTTATACCGCCCTAGTAGCTCAAGAATAATCGGCTGATTCCGCTCGATCTGCACGCTCTTGCGCCACGCCGCCAGCGCCTCCTGCCGCGCCGGCTCGTCCGTCTCGTTGCTGAAAATCCACTGATTGATCAGGCACACCCCGATGCCGTTATACGCCGGATAGTTGTTGGGGTCGATCTCCACCGCCTTGCGATACGCCCCCAGCGACTCGTCATATCGCCGCAGCCGGAACAACCCCGCCCCCAGCCGCTCATACGCGTTCGCCGTCGGCTCGCTCTTGGTCAGTTGCTCCAGCGTGTTCACCATCTCCTCGTACCGCCCCACCCGCCCCAGGCTGTTGGCCAGGTTCAGCAGCAGCGGCGCCGAAAGCTCCGTCAACTCCGCCGCCTGCTGATACTCCACCACCGCCTCGGCATGCCGGTTCAGCAGGCTGTACGCCGCCCCCAGGTTGGTTCTCGCCTCCGCACTCTTCGGGTTGATCTGCGCCGCCCGCTGCGCGTACGGCAGCGCCTGCTCCGGCTCATTCAACTGCAAGTACGTCGTCCCCAGGTTCAGGTTGGCATTGAAGTCATCCGGCCGGATCGTCAGCGCCCGCAAGTACGACCGCACCGCCTCGCCCAGCCGGTTCATCAGTTGCAGCGACAACCCATGCAGATACTGCGCGCTGAAGTTCTGCGGCTCCAGCGTCGCCGCCTTGCCATAGTTCTTTTCCGCCGCGGGGTAGTCCCCCTTCTCGCGATAGATATCTCCCGCGCCCAGGTACGCCACCGTCAGCGTCGGGTTGACCTCGATCGCCTTCTCAAACTCCGCCAGCGCGTCCTCGCTCTTGCCCTTCGCCAGCAGCCCCTGCGCCTTGGCCACCGAATCCTGCCCCGCATCCGACGCCCTCTCCACCCTTCCCACACCCACCGGCGACACCGCGGCTTCCTTCCCGTTGTACTCCGGCGCCACCTTCGCCTTCCCCCGATTGCCGTACGCCACCGTGTCCAGCGACTGGCACCCGCCCGCCACCAGCAACACCAGCACGCTCGCCGCCACTCGCGTTCCGGTCACGTTTCGCAATCGTTCGATCATTCCGCTCCCCTCAAACTCAATCCCGCCTCGCTCATCACGCAGAACCAGCGCCACACCCCTGAGCACATATCGGCCCAACGCTCACGCCCGCCCCGATTTTGCCTTTTTGCCAACCCCCGCGCCCTTCCCCGTCTTCCCCGTCTCTTTCCCCGCGCCCGCCCGCGGCCCCGCCGCAGGCCCCTCTATTAGCGCCGTCAGCCGTGACAGGTTCACCGCATCCCAGTCTTTTCCGCTCGCGTCCTTCCCCTTGGGCGTCTCCAGCAATCGCGGCACCTTGGCCCACTCGCTGCGATTCATCACTTCCGCAAACCCGCTCCTGGCCACCTTCGCCTTCGAATATTCCCCCTCACCCGCGTGCGCCGTCGCCCCGCCACCCACCCACCCATGCCCGATGTGATCGTGCCGGTCCAGGTGCGATCCCAGTTTGCCCTTGCTGTCGTTAATGTGCAAGGCCTTCACTCGCGACAGTCCGCACTCCCGGTCGAATCGGTCCAGCGTCGCGCGGGCCGCCGCGCGAGTAGCCAGGTCATGCCCCGCCGCATGCAGGTGGCACGTGTCCAGGCAATACCCAAGCCGCGCATCCCCGCCCACCGCCTCCGCCGTGCGTTTCCACAGTTCCGCCAGATGCTCAAACGCCCCGCCGATCTGGCTCCCCGCCCCCGCCGTCCCCTCAAAGCACGCGATCGTCGAGTACCCCGGCGTCGCCGCGAACACCCTCTTCCAGCCCGCCGCAATCCTGCTTAGCCCCTCATCGAGCGTCCACCCCACAAACGACCCCGGATGGTGCACGAGATACGGAATCTTCAGCGCCTCGCATCGCTCCACCTCATCAATCATCAGCGCAACGCTCTTCTCCCACAGCTCATCACTCGCCGACGCGAGATTGATCAGATACGACGCGTGGCTCGTAATCCCACCCCGATCATCCGGCCCGCCCTTGTCCCACCCCAGCCCCGCCACCTTCGCGTGCCACTCCCGCACCATCCCCTCATCCAGCGGCTTGGCCTTCCACTGCTGCTGATTCTTCGTGAACACCTGCACGCACCCAAGGCCCAGCGCCTCACCCTCGTTGAGTGCGTTCACCATCGAGCCCGCGATGGACAAGTGCGATCCGAAGAGCATGCGTTCTTCCGGGTACCCCCTCTCTCCGAGAGGGGTCTTTGGCTTCTCGCTACCCCTCTTTCCGAGAGGGGTCTTTGACTACTCGCGTACCCCCTCTCTCCGAGAGGGGTCTTTGGCTTCTCGCGTACCCCCTCTCTCCGAGAGGGGTCTTTGACTACTCGCGTACCCCTCTTTCCGAGAGGGGTCTTGATGTCTCCCTGGCCACGTCATGACAGACGGGCACACTTCGCAGGCCGCCCCTCTCGGAAAGAGGGGGTACCCAGCTACGCCCCCGTCAACTCCGCCAACAGCGCATCATCAATCCCCAAAAACTCCCGCATCTGCTTGTCATACGTCGCGGCATCCTCATCCCGCGACAAATCCAGCCTCATCTCATTAATCACCTTCGTCCCCTGCCGGATCCACCCCTCAAACGTCTCCTTCGAGATGTTCGCCAGGATCCACGCCCCCAAGGGCCCCTTGAACGGCGCCCGCGACATCTGCGTCCCCGGCTTCCCGCTCCGCTTGCACACAAACGACCCCGTCGTCGTGGCCACCGTCGCCGCCCCCGCCCCCTTCACCTCCGGGGGCTTCTCCCCCAGCGCCTCCAGCAGTTCGCCCATCGCCTTCATCGGCATGCGGTCGCCCCGCTCCGCCGCCGACGAGTACCCCGCCTTCAGCGTCGCCACGCCCGCGTCACGCTGCCCCGCATCCAGCAGCGCCTTGCCCGCCAGCTGATACGCCTTGCTCATCGCCGGATTCAGCTCATAGCACTTCGTATACGCCGCCGCGGCTTCCCCATGCCGCCCCGCCTGCGCATACGCCCCGCCCAAACTGAACCACGCCATGTCGTTGTCCGGGTCCGCCCCGGGCCGCACCATCGTCTCAAACTGTGCGATTCGCTGATTGATATCCATGCAGGAAAGTATGCAAGATCACGATCATCCGAGCGTGAGCCGCGATGAAGCCAGCCCCCACCAGCGCACGGCATTCGGCAATCGAAATTCGGCATTCGTTCAAAGCAGTCGCCCATTCGCGCACAACGAATACCGAATCACGAATGCCGAATGCCGCTCTGCTACCATCCGCCCGCCTTGCCAGCCCCCGACCCCATCCTCGCGACCGACCTCGCCGGGCTTTCGCTCCGCACCCCCGTCATGCTCGCCGCCGGCACCGCCGGCACGCTCGACGACATGGCCGACGCCCTGGACCTCTCCCGCGTCGGCGCCGTCGTCACCAAGTCCATCACACCCCTGCCCCGCGAGGGCAACGCCACCTGGCGCATCCTCCCCGTCGATGGCGGCATGCTCAACGCCATCGGCCTCGCCAACGTCGGCCTCCCCGCCTTCCTTTCCGAGTACGCCCCGCGCATCCCCTCCGTCCCCGCCCCCGTCATTGGCTCCATCAGCGGCTTCTCCGTCGACGACTTCGTCGCCGTCGCCGCCGGCTTCGCCTCGCTTCCTTCCATGCCCGCCGTCGAGCTCAACGTCAGTTGCCCCAACGTCAAGCACGGCACCGAGTTCGGATCTTCAACCGAACTCCTCGCCGAACTGGTCCGCGAGGTCCGCGCCGTCCTCCCCCGCACCCGCCTCTTCGTCAAGCTCAGCCCCATCGCCATGGGCCCCGTCAAGCTCGCCGACATCGCCCGCGTTGCCGTCGAGCCGCCCAACTCACCACCCAGCGGCCCCAACCAGCGCCCCGGTGCCGACGCCCTCGCCATCGCCAACACCATGGCCGCCATGGCCATCGACGTCCACACCCGCCGCCCCGCCCTCGCCAACATCACCGGCGGCCTCTCCGGCCCCGCCGTCCACCCCATCGCCGTCAAGCTCGTCTTCACGTCTACCGCGCCCTGGCCCGCGACACCCAAACCCCCATCATCGGCCTGGGGGGCGTCCTCCGCTGGGAACACGCCGCCGAGTTCATCCTCGCCGGCGCCACCGCCGTGGAGATCGGCACCGGCCTCTTCGTCGATCCACGCAGCCCCATCAAAGTCGCCAAAGGCCTAGCCAAATGGGCCCGCGCCCAAGGCGCAAGCTCCATCACCGACCTCACAGGCAAAGTCGTCACTTGACTCCGGTGTTCTGAAGCGGCCCTCTTGGGTGGCCCGGCGGTCCCCGCCGGTCTTCCGTTTTCCTCCTCCTCCTCCTCCTCCTTCTTCTTCTTCAGATTCTGCTTCTGCTCCCTCGCCTTCCATATTCCCCATCCGCCTTCTCTTCTCCTTTCGGCCGCCCCTCCTGAATTCGCTTATTCGCCCGCCAGGGCGCACGCCCGTTGCCGGTGGCGCCGCGAGGCTCTGCGAGCAAGCCACCGGAAAGCACCCTGCCATCCCCCGCCCGCCTGAGGGCGGACCCTCTTCCACCCCACCAAAGAAAAAGGCCTCGCCGCACTTCATGCAGCAAGGCCTAAAGTTCAACTTCACACCAACTTACGGCCGAGGCCGCGAAGGCCGCCGCCCCTGGTGCCCGCCAGGCTTGCCCTGCCCATTCGCAGGCCCACGATCACCCTGAGGCCGCCCGCCCTGCGGCTTGGCCGGCCGAGCGCTGGGTGCCCCGCCCCGATGCCCACCCCGCGGTGCATGCGGATGCTGCCCCGGCTGGTGAGGCGTGCGCGGTGCCGGCTTCTCACCGTTCAACTGCTCGATCGTCATCCGCGCCGGCCCACCCCGGTGTCCCGGTGCCGCCTGCGGCTTGCCATTGGGGTGGTTCCCCTGCACCGGCCGATTCTCTGCCTGCGGTAAGCTCGCGTTGCGCGCCGGGCGATTGTCCTGCCAACCCTGCGCCGGTGCCGGCCCACGCGGCGCTGTTGCCGGCGGCCCCTGCCGCGGCCGTCCGCCACCAAAGTTGCCACGGCCATTGCCGTTCCGCTGCCCATAGTGAGCCCGGTCATCGCGACGATCCATCTCGCGCGGCTCGGCCACTTCCTCGTACACCTTGAGTTCGGGAATCTCATTCACCAGCGGCACCCGCTTGCCGGTGAGCCGCTCGATGTCCCGCAGCAGCACCCGCTCATCATGATCACAGAACGAGATCGCCAGGCCCGTCGCCCCCGCCCGGCCCGTGCGCCCGATGCGGTGCACGTACGACTCCGGGTCATCCGGCAACTCGTAGTTGAACACATGCGTCACACCGTCAACATCCAGCCCGCGGGCGGCGACGTCGGTAGCGACAAGCACCTTGGCCCGCCCACTGCGGAAGCTGTCCAGTGCCCGCTGGCGCTGGCTCTGGCTCTTGTTGCCGTGGATGGACTGCGCCACGACGCCCAGCCGCACCAGCCCCTTCATGAGCTTGTCGGCCCCGTGCTTGGTGCGGGTAAAGACCAGGGCACACTGCGTCTCAGGCTTCTCGAGGAAGTGCATGAGCAGCGCCCGCTTCTGCTGGCGAGCGATCATGTACACGCTCTGCTCGATGAGCGGGGCCGCCGACGCCACCGGCGTCACGGCCACCTTCACCGGGCTGCGAAGCAGCGAATCCGCCAGGTGCATGATCTCCTTGGGCATCGTCGCCGAGAACATCAGCGTCTGCCGCTCCTTGGAAACCTGCGAAGCGATGCGCCGGATGGGCTGGATGAACCCCATGTCCAGCATGCGGTCGGCCTCGTCGAGGACGAAGATGCTGATAGCCGAGAGGTTCACTAACCCCTGGCCCATGAGGTCCATCAAGCGCCCCGGCGTCGCCACGAGAATGTCCACGCCACGGTGCATGGCCCGAACCTGATGAAACTGACTGACGCCGCCGAAGATCGCAGTATGCGACAGGCCGGTGTGACGCCCGTACGCCTCGAAGCTGTCAGTGATCTGCGTGGCCAGCTCGCGCGTGGGCGAGAGCACCAGCACGCGGGGCAGCACAGGGCCGCGACGCGCCGGGTCGCGCTGCTGCTTCAGCAGAATGTCGAGAATGGGCAATGCAAACGCCGCGGTCTTGCCGGTGCCCGTCTGGGCGCACCCCAGCACGTCTTTGCCCAGCATGATGGGCGGAATGGCCTGGGCCTGAATCGGAGTGGGGGTGGTGTACCCCTCATCACGAAGGGCGTCGGCGATAGGGCTAGCGAGATTGAGTTCAGAAAACGACATCAAGAGAGACAAACTCCTTCGGTCGTAGCCGCAGCACACGCCGGGCGCACGATCGATGTATGCCGGAAGCGTCGCGCAATCGCGACGCACGGCAAAAGGACTGGCGGTGTTGCATGCACCAATATGGAGGTTGGAACGAGCAGGCCGCACTGGGATGGAGCGTCGCGCCGAACATTGGCGGGACGCCACCAGCAGATTCCCAGAAGGCTCGCAAAGGTCGGGCCAGAAGGCCGCGAACAAGAGAGCCGGAGGCTGAGGCCACTGGCTTGAAGCAACAGTATAGGCCGCATTCCCCCTCAAGCTTAGAAAACCAGCGAATTTGCCCGGAGCGCCCCTCCCGCCCCAGCGTCGTATCACCCGAAAGTTGCGCACAAACATGTCGAACAAAGGCATGTCCGCCGCGCTATTATTACTCGTCGCGTCACCCCCGCGACGAATACTCACGCACCGGCCAAGGGGGGTTGGCCGCGTTTGCGGGGCGTTTCCCGGACAATTCAAGCTCACCCGCCTGTGCGATCCCTCGCGCAGCCGGGCGGCCATCCGAGACCGCCTCAGAAGGAACCCGCCATGACGACCGGTAACTGGACCAAGAAAGAACTCCTCTCCCGCCCCATCACCCACATCGACATCACCGCCTTCGACGCCCGCCCGGTCGTCAAGAGCTACAAGCAGATGGCCTACTCCGCCCGCACGCTCGCCAACGCCGCCGACATCTACTCGATGATGCTCAAGGACAAAGAGTGCGCGGTGATCCTGACCCTCGCCGGCTCGCTCATCTCCGCCGGCCTCAAGAAGGCCATCATCACGCTCCTCGAGAACAACATGGTGGACGCCATCGTCTCTACCGGCGCCAACATCGTCGATCAGGACTTCTTCGAGGGCCTGGGCTTCAAGCACTACATCGCCCCCGGCAGCCCCGAGGCCCCGCCGGTGGACGACATGACCCTGCGCGACATGATGATCGACCGCATCTACGACACGTACATCAACGAGGACGACCTCCGCGCCTGCGACGCCGCGACGCACGAGATCTTCAACGCCTTCGCGCCGGGCGCGTACAGCAGCCGCGAGTTCATCGAGGCCATGGGCGCCTACCTCGCCAACACCCCCAAGTTCGCCAAGAACCAGAGCCTCGTCAAGACCGCGTACCTCAAGCGCGTCCCCATCTTCGTCCCCGCCTTCAGCGACTGCTCCGCCGGCTTCGGCATCGTTCTCCAGCAGACCGAAGCCATCGAAGAAGGCCGGGGCCAAGTCGCCTTCGACAGCGGCAAGGACTTCCGCGAACTCACCGACATCAAGCTCAACTGCAAGGACACCGGCCTGCTCATGCTCGGTGGCGGCGTCCCCAAGAACTTCGCCCAGGACATCGTCGTCGCCGCCGAACTGCTCAACGAACGCAAGGGCGGCAAAGCCCGTGGCGACATCGGCATGCACAAGTACGCCATCCAGATGACCGTGGCCGACAGCCGCGACGGCGCGCTCAGCGGCTCCACCCTCCGCGAAGCCTGCTCCTGGGGCAAGGTCGATGTTGTCCACGAGCAGATGGTCTTCGGCGAGCTCTCCGCCCTCTTCCCCATCCTCGCCAGCGACGCCTACCACCGCGCCCAGTGGAAGGGCCGCAAGGGCTTCAAGTTCGCCGACATGTTCGAAAAGGGTGACGGCATGCCCGAGTTCAAGCCCCGCAGCGCCAAGCGCGTGTCGTAAGCCTCTGCCAGCAATCAATGTCCAACACCACCCCCTCGCCCAGAGGGGGTTTTGTTTGGATTTGAATCTATCCGCAAGCCATCCACAATCGCGACACCTCCGGTTGAACAGACTGTCCATACCGTGCGTTTGAGCCCCGCCCAGCGCGCCGACGATGACCCTGCAATGACCGACGCCCCACGCCAACGCTTCCGCCAGCCGACTGTCACCATGCAGTCCCTCTTCGACAAGCAGCCCCCCGCCAGCCCCGAGGCGGAGATGAGCCTGCTCGGGTCGGTCATCCTGGACCCCGCCGTCATCCCCGATGTGCTGGGCATCGTCAAGGGCCCCAGCGACTTCGCGCTCGAGAAGCACTCGCACATCTACAAGGCCGTGGTCGACATCTACGACCAGCACCACTCCGGCGACCTCATCCAGATCACCGACCTGCTGCGCGACCGGGGCGTGCTCGATCAAGTTGGCGGGGCCGACTACCTGGTCGAGCTCGCCAATGCCGTGCCCGCGGCGGTCAACGCCCCGCACTTCGCCCGCCTCGTTGCCGAGAAGGCGAAGCTGCGCCGGCTCATTGAAGCCGCAGGGCAGATCCTGTACGACGCCTACCACGCTGGCGACCTCGGGCCCGACGGCGCTCGCGAGGTGCTAGACAGCGCTGAGATGCGGGTGTTTGAGATTGCGCAGGAGCAGGCTTCGAGCGACCCGCAGAGCCTGACCGAACTGCTGGACCTGGAGCTGGCCCGACTCGAAGCGGCCGACTTCGAAGGGGGCGGCCTCTCCGGCGTGCCCACCGGGTACCACGAACTCGACGAACTGCTGCGCGGCATGCAGCCGGGCGAAATGCTGGTGCTCGCGGCCCGTCCCTCCATGGGCAAGACCGCGCTGGCCTTGAACCTCGCCGAGCAGATGGCCCTGGGCGGCATCCCTGTCGCTGGCGCCCCCACAGGCCGCAAGAGCCCGGTGGGACTGTTCAGCTTGGAAATGAGCAAGAACGCCATCGTGCAGCGCTTGCTCTCGGCGCGGTCGGGCGTCAGCAGCCAGGCGCTACGCGGCGGGCACAAGATACCGGACGCCGACTTCAGGTCGCTGATGATGGCCGCCGAAGACCTCAAGATCGCGCCGGTGTACATCGACGACACGCCGAACCTGAGCGTGCTGAACCTGCGGGCCAGGGCCCGTCGCATGGTGGCACAGCATGGGGTAAAGGTGATCATGATCGACTACTTGCAGTTGATGAGTGCGCCGGGTGCGGCCCGCGAGAGCCGCCAGGTGGAAGTGAGCGCGATCTCCCGCGGCATCAAGGCGCTGGCCCGCGAACTCAACGTGCCGGTGTTGTGCCTGAGCCAGTTGAACCGTGCGAGCGAAAGCCGCGAGGGGAACCGGCCCCGAATGAGCGACCTTCGCGAGTCGGGGTCGATCGA
The DNA here is from genome assembly GCA_041661205.1 of Phycisphaerales bacterium. Lineage (GTDB taxonomy): Bacteria > Planctomycetota > Phycisphaerae > Phycisphaerales > UBA1924 > RI-211. Next base: position 509 of record JBAZUW010000021.1, on the reverse strand, counting down.
GCAGGACGCGGACGTGATCATGCTGCTGCACCGCGAGGAGTACTACCACATTCAGGATGAGGACTGGAAGATCGAGAATGCGGAGAAGATCGGCATGGCGGAGGTGATCATCGCCAAGCAGCGAAACGGCCCGACAGGGGTGGTGAAGCTGAGCTGGGATAGCCGGACGACGCGGTTCAAGAGCTTTGATCCACACGCGCGCCCGCCGGGAGACATCGAGCGCGAGTTTGGTGCGGGTCCGCCTTCGCGGGGCAACTTTGGGGGCGGGTCGGGGGGCGGAAGCAGCGTCAAGCCGTGGACGCACACGGAGGCCAAGCCGGGCGCGGAGGCGGCACCGTTCAACACCGGCCCGGTAGGGTTCTCGCCGGGCAAGAAGACCGGGCCGATCGAAGGGCACCGGGATGGCGGCGGGCCGGACCTGGATGATGAGCTGCCGGTGTAAGTAGTTGTGAGTTTGGTTTGGGTAGCCCCTCTCTCCCAGAGGGGTTGTGTCATGCGCGGGACCAAAC
>JBAZUW010000020.1:0-26071 GCA_041661205.1 Phycisphaerales bacterium | reverse complement strand
TTCCGATCTGCCCGCGCCATCAACACCACCATGTGGGTCGTATTTTTCGGGGGCGTCGCCCGTCGCTGCGGCGCATCACGCCCCGCGTGGCTCGCCAAAGCCAACCAACTGGTCTATCCCTGCTACGTCGCCCATCAGGTGATCATCGTCGCCATTGCGTTTTACGTCGTGCGTCTCTCGCTGCCGCTGGCGATTAAGTACCTCCTCATCGCCATCCCCAGCGCGCTGGCGACCTTGGCCGTGGCGCTCATGGCCGCCCGCGTTCCAATCCTCGGCCCATGTCTCGGATACTGGGCCAAGCCCCGGCCAGCGACCGCATGACGTCCCGCGCGGTCCGCAGCGCTTTGATAGACGCATGCTGGATGGAGTCTCTGCGTCACGCCTTGTTCGCCTCGCCGAGCTCGCGCGGGCCTTTGCCCCGCTGGGCCTCACCAGCTTCGGCGGGCCCGTCGCCCACTTCGGCTACTTCCATCGCGCCTTCGTGGTCCGCCGCTCGTGGTTCACCCAGGCCCAGTTCACCGATCTGGTCGCGCTCTGCCAGTTCCTGCCCGGCCCCGCCAGCAGCCAGTTTGTCTTTGCCGCGGGCCTGATGCGAGCCGGGCTTCCCGGGGGAATTCTGGCCGCGTTCTGCTTCAGCGCCCCGTCGATCGCCATCATGCTCGCCTTTGCCATGGGCGTCACGAACTCGACCACCCTGGCGCACGCGGGCTTCGTCCACGGCTTCAAGCTCGCCGCCGTTGGCGTGGTGGCTCACGCGGTACTCACGATGTGGCGCACGCTTTGCCCGGACCTGATTCGCACCGCGTTCGCGCTCGCCGCATGCGGCGCAGCCATCTTCGCCCCGGCCGCTTGGTGGCAGCCGGTCATCATCGCCCTCGCGGGGCTGCTGGGTCTCGCGCTGCTCCGGCCCGCTTCCCCGAAGGCCGAGCAAGTCGATCTACTCCCCCAGCCCCACCAACTGCGGCGAACCTACGGGGCGATTTCACTCTCGCTCTTTGCCGTCCTTTTCACCCTGCCCCACCTGCTCGACTCAACGCGCGTCGAGCATCACGTTGTTGTCTTCAACGCCTTCTACCGCTCCGGAGCCTTGGTTTTTGGAGGCGGGCACGTCGTGCTCCCACTGCTTCACGAACGCATCGTGAACCCAGGATGGGTGAATGACGATCAGTTCCTCGCCGGCTACGGCATGGCCCAGGCCATACCCGGCCCGCTCTTTTGCTTCGCCGCCCACTTGGGTGCCGTGATCTATCCGGCGAGCCCCATCACCGGAGGCATCGCGGGAACGCTTGCGATCTTTCTCCCCGGCTGGCTGCTCATCGCAGGGGTGTTGCCCTTCTGGGCCTCGCTCAAGCAATCAGTCCGACTACAACGCATCCTCACAGGCTTTAACGCCTCCGTGGTCGGCATCCTGCTGGCGGCTCTCTATCGCCCTTTGTGCACCAGCACCGTGCACGCAGCACCGGACGTAGCTGTCACCCTCACCGCGTTTGCCGTGCTTGCGCTGACCAGAGTGCCGCCGATCGTGGTGATCGCGCTGTGCGGGGTTGCAGGTCAGTACCTGATTTGACCAGCACTACTTGCTTTGCACAACTTCACCGCCCCGAGATCGCCACTCTTCCAACCCCCCCGCCATAAAGCGCACATCCGGGTAACCCACGCTGATCAACCGCTTGGTCATCGCTTTGGCCGAGGGCGACGCCGGGTCATCTCCGTACACCACCAAGACCTCGAAGTCCCGGAGCTTCTTGTCCGGCTTCGCATCCGGCGGCACCGCCGGCAGGTTGATGTTCTTGGCCCCGGGGATGTGCCCCTCCTCGAACCGCGCCTGCGGCCGCGGGTCGATCAGCTCCACCGCCAGGGGGCTCTCCTTCAGGCGATCTCGTAGGGCCGAGACCGCTGTGGGCGTGATGATGAGGATATCCTTATCGGTCGTGGACTTACCGCAGGAGGGCAAGCCCATCAACGAATATGCCGCACAAAATGCGTACAAAATCAACGCACGGAACCGATAGTTTCTGAAGGAGTCAAACAGTTCTGGCATCATGGTCGTAAGAATATCGCGCTGACCGTGCGCGAAGTGGACGGTGTCGGAAGTGACCGACAGGCCCAGAATGAGATGCGGTCGCCGCGAGACCATTGCGGCCTTTGGAAACCCCGACTTGAAGACCCCGGAACATCTTGCCCGTTTCCCCCTCGCTGCTGCGGCCTTTCTGTCCCTCGGTGTGGCGGTTTCGTCGGCATTCGGTCAGTCCGCGGCAGACGAAAGCCCCGCCAAGCACCCGCACGCGACCCTTTCGCTCGTCAGTGCCAGCCAAAGCTGGCACCCCGGCACGCCCCTTCTGCTCGCGTTCAACCTCGACATTGAGGAAGGCTGGCACACCTACTGGCGAGGCATCAGCGACACCGGCCAGCCTCCAGTTTTCAATCTCACCCTTCCCGAAGGCTTCGTCGCCCAGCCCGCGGTGTGGCCCGCCCCGCATCGTGAGATCTCCACCTTCGTCGACGCCCTGGACCACATTTACGAGCACCATCTGACCGTGGTGGTGCCCGTCCAAACCCCCGCGCCCGGCACGCCGGGTGCGGCCGCCAAGTCCGTACATTTCAAGGCCTCGGGCGTCTGGCTCGTATGCAAGAACGCCTGCGTGCCTGAAAAGGGCGAAGCCTCGCTCGACCTTCCCCAAGGCGCCGGCGAAGACGCTTCCACGCACGCCACTCGGATCACCAGCACCCTGGCCCAGGCGGGGCGCCCGTGGTCAGAAGCGCCCAGCGGCGCGTCCATCAACCACACCTCCGCCGCCGATGCCGCCACCTGCACCATCACCGTGCCCGGCGCCTCTTGGCTGGCCTTCTATCCGGATCAACACTGTCTCCCGATGCCCTCCCTTTTCTCGGAAGGCGAGGCCAAGGGCCCGGCACTGCGCCTCACCTTGGCACCCAAGGATGACCCTGAGGCAACCCGCGTCACGGGGTTGCTCGAGGTCCGTGGACTGGGTGACAAGCCGCAGTTTTTCACCGTGGACGAACTGGTGATCAGCGGAGCACCGTCGAAGGCCGCCCCACCACCCGAAAGCCACAAGTAACTTCGCATACAGGAAGCACGCGGCCCGAGTCTGGCACACTACCAGGCTGAAAGTCGCAAAGGTCGTTGAGGGTTCCCGGGCGTGCCGGGGCCCTGGAGAGGTAGAAGTTCGAAAAATCCCCAGTTGGGGCGCGGGCGGCGTGAGCGTGGCCCGCGGATTGAGACTCACAAAGGAGTGTTAGATGAAAGCGAAACAGATGATCACGGCGTTGACGGTTGGATTCGCGGCTCTCGCCCTCGCCGGCGCGCCCGCCATGGCCCAGAGCGCCAAGCCCACCGAACAGCCCGCCGCCGACCACGGCAAGGATCACAAGGCCAAGGACCACAAGATGACCAAGGACGCGACCAAGGACGCGGGCAAGGGTGTCGACGTGGGCCAGACCGCCCCGGACTTCAAGCTCAAGGACACCGACGGCAAGGAAGTCACCCTCAGCGAGTACACCAAGGCCGGCAAGACCGTCGTCCTCTTCTGGTTCAACCCCAGCTGCCCCTACGTCGTGAAGCACTTCAACGGTGATCAGAAGACCTTCAACGATCTGGCCGCCAAGTACAAGGACAAGAACGTCCAGGTGATCGCCATCAACAGCGGCGCCCCCGGCAACGAGGGCGCGGGCCTCGAGGCTAACGCCAAGGCCAAGAAGGATTGGAAGATCGGCTTCCCCATCCTCCTCGATGAGAGCGGCACCGTCGGCAAGGAATACGGCGCCAAGAACACGCCGTTCACCCTCGTCATCACCAAGGAAGGCAAAGTCGCCTACGAAGGCGCGATCGATGACGACAGCACCGCCGGCAAGCCGGGCAAGACCAACTACGCCGCCAAGGCCCTGGACGAAGTCCTCGCCGGCACCAGCGTGACCACGGCCAAGACCAAGCCCTACGGCTGCAGCGTCAAGTACGGCAAGAACTAAGTGGATCGTGCAAGGGCGTGACGCGTGCACGGGCACGCTCGACCCGAACTTTGCGCCCCGGAGGCTCACCCTTCCGGGGCGTTTTCACAGCTTCTCTCGCGAAACCCATCCCGGCCGCCAGAGCCGGGCGCCCAAGGCCGATAGAGTTGAACATGCAATCGCTTTACACCATGCTGGATTTTCTGCTGGTGGTGCTCGGCTTCGGCTTCATCATCTTCATCCACGAACTGGGCCACTTTCTAGCCGCCCGCTGGGCGGGAATCCGCGTGCTCGCCTTCGCCATCGGCTTTGGCCCCCCGCTGCTCACCTACCGCAAGGGCATGGGTTTTCGCCGTGGCAGCAGCGAGCGCGAGTACTTCGACCGCACCGCCAGGGGTGTGGGCGCGGTGATCAGCCCCACCGAGTACCGCCTCAACGCCCTACCCTTCGGCGGCTACGTCAAGATGCTCGGCCAGGAAGATATGGACCCTAGTGCCGTCAGCAGCGCGTCCGACAGCTACCAGACCTGCAAAGTCTGGAAACGCATGGTGGTGATCTCCGCGGGCGTGGCGATGAACATCGTCAGCGCCATGCTCATCTTCATGGTCGTCTTTCTCATCGGCCTCAAGGTCGAGCCCGCCAAGGTCGGCATCGTCTACCCCGGCTCCGCCGCCGCCAAGGCGGTCATCACCAACGCCTCCGGCCAGCTCGGCCTCAGGCCCGGCGATGAGATCCTCAAAGTCGACGGCGACGAGGTCTCAAGCTTCAACCAGCTCGCCACCGCCGCGGCCATGTCCGGCCCGCACGACACCGTTCACCTCGTCGTCCATCGCGACGGCGAGCCCAAGCCGCTGGACATCATCGTGACGCCCGAGACCAGCCGCCTCAGCGGGCTGCGTGAACTGGGCATCGAGCCCTATCGCACCTGCGAACTGCCCGATGTCAAGGCCGACTCTGAACGCAAGGAGTGGGACGAGACGATGGCCAGGCTCGGCGTTACGGGCTTGCCCCCGGGAATGACACTCACCAGCGTGCAGGGCAAGCCCGTCGACACCTTGCAGGCCCTCGTCGCGGCGATCGACACTTCCGACGGCTCCCCGGTCGCAGTCGGCTTCTCCGGCACTGGCGGCCAGAAGTTTGAAACCACGCTCACGCCCAGGGCCCAGCTCCGGATCGATGTCCTCTCCAAGCCCGCCGGCGAGACGACTGTTCCTGTCGATCACCTCCTGGGTCTCACGCCGGTGATGACGGTGGCGAAAGTCCAGCCCGCTGCGGCCAAGCAGGGCCTGAAAGATGGCGACATCATCGCCCGCGTCGCCGATGTCGAATACCCCAGCCTCTGGCAAGGCCTGCCCGCGATCCGCTCGCACGCCGGCGAGACGATCGAAATGGTTGTCCTCCGCAAAAACGCCGCGGGCGAGCTCGAAGAGGTCACGCTCAAGTCCGTCAAGGTCGATTCCAAGGGCACCATCGGCTTCAACGCAGGCGATGTCGGCGACAACTCCACCCTGGTGGCGATGCCCCCCGCCAAGCTCCAATCACTTACCCCGCCCCGCGACACCGGCGAGCCCTACGCCCCGGCCGCCACGCGGCTCATCACCAGCCCCGGCACCGAAATCGTCGGTGTCGACGGGCACGTCGTCAAAAGCCTCGCGCAGGTTCGCCGCGCCCTGCGCGTCGCCACTCAGCGCGACTTTGACCTGTGGTCCAAACAGCTGCACCCCAGCGGCTCTGTCAATGTCGCGGTCGAACTCCGCCAGCCGGTGCACGGCTCGGTGCTCACGGAACGTCCCACCGAATCGAAAACCTGGACGCTCACCGCCGAGGACGTGATGGACCTGCACGCCCTGGGGTGGGACAGCCCGCTGCCCCTGAGCATCTTTGAGCCCGCGCAAGTGCTGCAAAAAGGCAAGAACCCGATCGACGCCATGTCCATCGGCCTGCAACGCACACGCGAGGTGATGCTCACCACCTACCTCACCTTTGCTCGCCTCGCGCAGGGCACTGTCAAGGTCGAACACCTCAAGGGCCCGGTGGGCATCGCGCACCTGGGCACCATGGTCGCCAGCCGGGGGCCGGTGTGGCTGCTCTTCTTCATGGGGCTCATCTCGATCAACCTCGCGGTGATTAACTTTCTGCCCCTGCCCATCGTCGATGGCGGTCAGTTCTTGTTTCTGCTCTTCGAGCAGGTTCGCGGCAAGCCCGTGCCCATCGCTGTGCAAAGCGCCGCGACGCTCGTCGGGCTGGTGCTCTTAGGCTGCGTCTTCCTGCTGGTGACCTTCAACGACGTCAAGAGCCTGCTGGGGCTGTGAGCGTGGAACTGATGCGAGTGGGCTTGCTGTTGGGCTTCCTGGGTGTGGGGCTGATGCTCGCCTGCGCCATTCTCGTGCTGCACACCTGGTGGGGCCTGACTCATCCGCGCCGAAGGGGCTATGCCTACGCCGTCTCGCGCAACCTCCCCGGAGACCCGGGCGAGCTGGACACCCCGCGCGAGTTTGCGGAGGTGACGCTCCCCGCCACACCTGCCGCGCCCGCCACCACCCTCTGGGATATTCCCGGCGACACAGCCGCAGGCCCCGTGATCGTCTTCTCGCACGGCTGGGGACAGTCACGCCACAGCGTGCTGCCCCGCCTGGGGGCCTTTGCCCCGCTGGCCAGCCGCATCCTCGCGTGGGACTTGCCCGGCCACGGCGAGAGCCCGGGCCCCACTCGTCTCGGGCTTCGCGAGGCGGCCGCGTTGGAACGCGTGGTGCGCTGGGCCGGTGAGGCGCCCGCGCGACCGGTTGTCCTCTACGGCTACTCCCTCGGCGCGGGCGTGAGTCTGGATCTGGCCGCCGCGTGCCCCACCATTGTGAGCCAGGTCATCGTGGAAGCGCCGTACCGCCTCCCCATCACCCCCGCACGAAACGTGCTCGCACAGCGCGGGCTGCCCCATGGGTGGTCGCTGCGCCTGGCCCTGCGCCTGGCCGGGGCCAGCCCCGCGGCGGATCTCACGTTCGACCGTGCCGACATCGCCCGTCGTGTTTCGTGCCCAGTGCTCGTGTTGCACGGGGCGGCCGACGACATCTCACCCCTGAAAGACGCCCGCGCCATCGCCGCCGCCGCGCCGCGGGCGACGCTGGTCGAGATCCCCCTCGGCTCGCACAAAACCCTCTGGTGGGACACGTCCCAGCGCGAAGCCTGCACGCGAGCCATCACAACCTTCCTGACGCGCCACTGACCTGTTCAAGCTCGGTTGTACAGGTCAGTGCCGAACTCCTGCGTTCCCCGCCACGCCGCACTGACCTCGAAGCGAGGTCAGTGGCACTCAAACCGTGGTCGTTTCCCCTTCCACCTATCATCCTTCATGCTGTCCAGCCCCACTGTCGACGCCGTCATGGCGGCCGAGCGAGCCGCCTCGTTCACCAAGCGCTCCATCAAATCCGACGCCAAACGCAGCGGGCTGCTCATGGCCCTTTCCATGCTCGACCTCACCACGCTCGAAGGCAAAGACAGCACCGAAAAAGCTCGCGGGTTGTGCTTCAAAGCCCTTCGCCCCTGGGAGAAGGACGACGCGGTGCTCGGCCTGCGCTTGCCCCCGGTCGCGGCGGTCTGCGTCTATCCAAGCATGGTCAGCGCGTGCCGCGCGGTGCTCGGCCCCCACTCGCCGGTGAAGGTCGCGTCGGTGGCGACCGGCTTTCCCAGCGGGCAATACCCGCTGGAGGTTCGCATCGATGACACACGCCGCGCCGTGGACGCGGGCGCCGACGAGATCGACATGGTGATCAATCGCGGGGCGTTCCTCGCCGGCCGGTATAACGAGGTGGCCGCCGAAATCCGCGACATCAAACGCGCCTGCCGGCGCGAGGATGGCTCGGCCGCCCACCTGAAGGTCATCCTCGAAACCGGCGAGCTCGAAACTCTGGACAACGTTCGCAAGGCGAGCGACCTGGCCATCCGTGCCATGCACGATGTGGACACCGAGTGGGGCGTGGCAGACGGGCCGCAGGATTTGGCCGACGGTGGCGACTTCATCAAGACCAGCACAGGCAAGGTGACGCCCGCCGCCACCATGCCCGTGACGCTGGTGATGCTTGAGGCGATTCGGGATTGGTTCCTGGATCGCGGGCGGGTGGTGGGCATGAAGCCCGCCGGGGGCATCCGCACCGCCAAGCATTCTCTCCACTACCTGGTGATGGTTCAGGAGACGCTCGGCCAACTCCAGGTGCCCGGCTGCCAGGGCTGCCCGTGGCTCACCCCGCAGTGGTTCCGCTTCGGGGCCAGCACACTGTGCAACGACATCGTGCGGCAACTGGCGTGGCTCAAAACCGGCCGCTATCAGGCCGGATATGACTTCGCGGAAGCTTGAAACCCGCCCGTGCTGCTCTCCGCGCCTCGCGCGTGCTACCTTCTTGGCCATGTCCACCCTGCACATCGCCAAGCGCGTCGCGGACCTCAAGCCCTCTGTCACCGTCGCCTTCATGAACCGGGCCAAGGCCCTCAAGCGGGCCGGCAAGGATGTCCTGAGTTTCGCCGCCGGCGAGCCGGACTTTGATACGCCCAACATCATCAAGGACGCCGCGATCGCGTCCCTGAAAGCCGGCAACACCAAGTACATGCCCACCCTCGGCGACCCCGAGAGCCGGGCGGCCATCGCCAAGAAACTCACCGAGGAAAACCACATCCCCGGCTGCACCCCCGACCACATCGCCATCTCCGCCGGGGGCAAGCACTCCCTCTTCGTCGCCTGCCACTGCCTGCTCGATGACCCCCACTACCTCCCCGCCGGGCAGAAGCAGCAGGAGGTCATCCTGCCCGTGCCGGCGTGGGTCAGCTATGCCCCTATTGCCGAGCTGGCGGGTGGCAAGATCGTGGAGGTACCCACCAGCCCGGCCAACGACTTCCTTCCCACCGCGGAGCAGATCAAGCGGGCGATCACGCCCCAAAGCCGCTTGCTGATCCTGAACAGCCCCAGCAACCCCTGCGGCACCATGTACCCCCCCGCCCTGCTGCGCGAGATCGCCGGCGTGGTGGGCGAGGCCGCCCGCACCATCGCCCCCCACCTCGTCGTGCTGAGCGACGAGATCTACGAGAAGATCGCCTACGGCGGCATCGAGCACTTCTCCATCGGCAGCGTGCCGGAGATCGCCGAACGGGTGATCACCCTCAACGGGCTGAGCAAGGCCTACTCCATGACCGGGTGGCGCATCGGCTACACCGGCGCGAGCGGGGAGTTTGGCAAGAAGGTCATCAACGCCATGGGCGTGCTCCAGGGCCAGATGTCCACCAACATCACCAGCTTCATTTACGCCAGCATTCCGGTGGCGCTCACGCAGGCGGGCGCCGAGGTGGCCAAGATGCGGGACGCGTTTGCGAGCCGCGCGGAGCGGATCAACACGCGGCTGGGAGCGATTCCCGGAGTGCGAAACGTCAAGGCCACCGGGGCGTTCTACGCATTTCCGGATGTGTCGAGCTTCTTCGGCAAGACCAGCAGGGGTGGGCGGAAGATCAGCGCCGCGATGGATATGGCCGAGGCGCTGCTCGAAGAGGCGCTGGTGGCGATGGTGCCGGGCGAGGACTTCGGTGGCTGCGGCAAGAACCACCTGCGGATCAGCTTCGCGTGCAGCGAAGCGCAGATCGACGCCGGGTGCGAGCGGCTGGCCAAGTTCCTCAGTGAGCTGCAATAAGTACACGAGACGTCGATAGCCGAATGCGGGGGCGCTCACTCGGGTGGCGCGGCGGTCCCCGCCGCGTTGCTGAGTTGCGGGCGGGTGAGAGATCCGGCACTCGGCCCCCGGCAGCCGTCAAGAAGAGCCAAAAATAGAAGTGCCCCAACGCGAGTCGGGGCACTTCGAAGATTCATGTAAGCAAGCCGCGAGGCGTGCCTGCGAAGTCGACGGGATTTACCGGCGACGGCGGGCCATGGCCAGGCCGCCCAGACCGAGGAGGCCCAAGGCGCCCGGGGTCGGGGTGATCTGCAGAGATTCCTGCGTGGGGACCGAGTCGAAGCTGCTGGTGAAGAAGTTGGTGTTCTGAAGCTGAAGCTGGGTGAGCGCACCGTCGTAGACGCCGCCACCGAACAGAGTGCTGAAGGAGCCACTGTTGGTGCCATCGAACGACGCGCCGTTGAAGAGCACGTTGCTGAGGGCGCCGTTGAAGAAGACGGCGGTGAAGCCATTGAACCACTGGCCGTTGATGTTGCCGGTGATGGTGCTGCCATCGGCGTCGGTGATCGTGAACGAGCCCACGCCGTCGCGGGTGTCAGGGTCGGCCGTGGGGGTCGAGGACAGGGTCACGACGATGTCGGCGGGGTTTGCACCGCTGACGAAGCCGGGCTGGAAATCGGCGGTGCCGATGGGAGCCACCAAGCGGGCCACCGAGCCCGAGGAGCGGAGGGCACCGGCGTCCACGGCCGCGGCCGTGAACGTCGTGCCATTCCAAGACCCCGAGAGGTCGTTATAGGTCGCGGAAACGATGGGGTTCGCGAACGCCGCGGAAGCCGACAATCCGGCGACACCGGCGAGCACGAGGGACGTCATACGCATCTTCATCTCTCACTCTCCTTGAAGTACAGTTGGCAAAGTGTGCCGCGTGCCTTCGGTACCCGGTACGCAAGTTCCACCCTGCGTACCAATCTTTCGTGTGTTGGCACCTTGTCTCACGAGGTGCCGGGCGACGAACGCCCCTCCACTTCAATATCACTCAAAACTCGATTTTGTCAACCCGATTCCGCGGTTTTATTGCGAAACCGGCGTTTTTGCCGGTGCAGGCCTCGCAGCCCGCCCCGGAGATTACCGGCGACGGCGGCCGCCCACCACCACCATCGTGCCCAGGCCCATAAGGGCGACGCTGGCCGGAGTGGGGATCAGCTGCGCGGTCACGCCGGTGGCGCGATCCTGGAAGCTGTTGGCGAAGAAGGTGTTGGAGTTGCCGGCGAAGACCAGCTGCACCACGGCACCTTCGTACGGGGGGGGCGTCGGGAAATCGAGCCCGAAGGACCCGCTCTGCGTGCCGTTGAAGGACGTGCCTTCGCTGGCGGAGGGGGTGATGATGACGTTGGTCAGGAAGCCGTTGAAGAAGATGTAGCCGGGGGTGGAGATCCATGTGCCGCTGACGTCACCGGAGATGGTGTCGCCATCGAGGTCCACCGAGGCGAAGCTTCCCACGCCGCTGCGGCGGTTGGGGTTCGCGGTGGGGATCGCCGTCACGTTGATGTTGAAGTCAGCGGGGTTAGCCGCGCTCACGAAACCGGCTTCGAAAATGGCCTGACCGGTGGGGCTCACCAGGCGGGACACGTTACCCGAAGTACGGAGTGAGGCGGTGTCCACGGCGCGAGCCGTGAACTGCTGGAGAGCCGCGTCATACGAACCCGCGAGGGAGTCGTACCGCATGCTGACAAGCACCACCGTCGCATTGGCGGAACCAACCGCCGCGACCAACACGGCCGCACCAGCGGCAAGGCCGAACATACGCGTATTCAGAAAATTCATCTCTCATCTCCTCCTAGTTCCGGGCGTTCTCCAACACCTGGACGAACAACGGGGTGTCTCACGCCCCGCCACGAAAAGTATCTCATACCTGTTGAACCATGTCAATCAGGAAATCGCACTTTTCTTCCCCGAGATTCGACGCCTCACCCACTCGGTGAAGCTTCGGTTTAGATGCTGGACACATCCGGGGACACCGACCTTACGGCAATGTGCTGAAATGGATGCAATCTGTCAGAAAAATTGATGTTTACGCTGCTTCTGGGGGTTTTCATTGCGTTTTTGACGTCCGATAGCCGATTCGACCTCTTCCCATCCGGACATCAAGAGAGTGAAAACGCCATTGCCCGCAAAAGTACGAGATCTGGATTCGCTGTCGGTTCGCCTCCGATAACCGGAAACCTCATTCAAAAAACGACCCCCGGGTGGTGGGCCCAGGGGTCATAGGTGGCAGAGTCGAGGCCTTTTCAGGACGCGCCGGGGTGGACGGCGACACTCGAACTCTGCTTGGGTGGCTCAAAATCTCCGCGACCCGCCAGCAACGCTGGCAAGCTCAAAGGCAACTCGAAAGGCGAACGGGCTGCATCTCCCTGACGTCAGAGCCTCGCGGCCCCGTGATGGGTGTTCCTGATCTGAGCAAGGCTTGCGCCTTATCCACGTCGTGCGATCTCGCCCGTTCGGGGGAAGTGCCCCACCCTCCAGGGTGCGGCACCGTCGGCAGGCTTCCTTTCCACCGACCCGGTTTCCTTCTCCGTTGCATCAGCCTTGGCCAAAGTGGCGTTGGCTGAAAGTCGCGTTGATCCTGACCTCCGTTTCCGCGTTCGCCCCTTCGGGCGAGCACGGGGTTTCGTTGGGCTCGGCCCAGACCTTCGCAGAGCCTCAGGTCCGGCGTCATGTGCTCCGGCGTTCGTCACGCATCGCGAGCGAGTTACGAGCAGCCCATGCTGTTGCCGCAGTTGAGGCACTTATGGCAGGTGCCGCTGCGCACTGTGACGTTGCCGCATACGTCGCAGGCTGGCGCGTCGCCCACCTGGTCCATGTAGTCGGAGAGGGTGCTGCTCTTGGCGCCCGAAGCGATCACTTCGATGCGTTCGGTCACCGTGACGCGGATTTCGGGCTTGGGCTCGGCGCCCGGGGCATCCTTCCATCGCGTGGACTCCTTGGTGGGGGTGGGAGCCGCGGGGGCGTCGTGCCCGCCACGGTTGGGGGCGTTTTGCTCGCGATATCCGGGGATGAACTGCATCCCCATCCAGCGGAAGATGTAGTCGACCAGACTCTTCGCAAATGGGATGTCGCTGTTCTCCGTCATGCCGGCAGGCTCAAACCGCTGGTGACTGAACTTGCTGACCAGGCTGGAGACCGGCACGCCGTACTGGAGGGAGACACTGGTGGCGGTGCCCAGGCTGTCCATCAAGCCGCCGATGGTCGAGCCTTCCTTGCTCATGGTGATGAAGAGTTCGCCCGGCTGGCCATCTTCATAGAGGCCGACGGTGAGGTACCCCTCGTGCCCAGCCACGTTGAACTTGTGGGTGAGGCTGCGGCGGGTGTCGGGCAACCGGCGGCGCACCGCGCGGGGAATCGGAGAGTTGGTGACCATCTCCGCCGGGACCCCCACTTCTTTGCTCGCAACGGCGATGGCGGGTTCATGGGCGGGGGCGGTCGTCGACAAAGTCGCCGGCGGGGTCGCCGCAGAAGTCGCCGCAGCCGCCTTGGTGGATGTGGCTTCGGGCTTTCCCGCGTCGTCATCCCGACCGGCCTCCTTCTTGGCTTCGTCGGCGGTAGCACTCAGGGGCTGGCTGAGCTTGCAGCCATCCCTATATAGAGCGTTGGCCTTGAGGCCGAGCTCCCAACTGAGGCGGTAGCAGGCCTTGATGTCATCGACGCTGGCGTTGTTGGGGAGGTTGATGGTCTTGGAGATCGCCCCGCTGATGAAGGGCTGAGCCGCGGCCATCATGCGGATGTGCCCCTCAGCCGCGATGTAGCGCTGGCCGAGGCGCCCGCACTTGTTGGCACAGTCGAAGACGGCGAGGTGTTCGGGCCTCAAGTGCGGGGCACCTTCGATGGTGGAGGTGCCGCAGATGGTGATGTTGAGGGCATCGATCTGCTGGCGATTGAGGCCCAGCTTGGCCAGCAGGTTGAAGGACATGTCCTTCTGGGCGGCGACCGGGTCGATGCCGCAGGCCTTGAGGGTGTCGGCCGAGATGGACCACGCCGAGAAGGCGAAGGACAACTCGAACACACCGGGCAAGCCATCGGAGATGGTCTTGAGGTCAGAATCCGTGAGGCCCTTGGCCTTGAGCCAGCCGCCGAGGGTGTCGCCAGCGCGAGCACCGGCGACGCCCGCGGGCAGAGGCACTTCGAGGGAGAGTTCGCCCAGGAGGTAGGCCATGATGTCGCGCACCTGGGCGTCGGTGTAGCCGAGCGCGGTGAGGGCGGGGCGGACGGATTCGTTGGCGATCTTGAAGTAGCCGCCCCCGGCGAGCTTCTTGAACTTCACGAGCGCGAAGTCGGGCTCCACACCAGTGGTGTCGCAATCCATGAGCAGGCCGATGGTGCCGGTGGGCGCGATGACGGTGGTCTGGGCATTGCGGTAGCCGTGCTTGGTGCCGAGTTCCAGGGCTTCGTCCCACGCCTTGGTGGCGTGCTTGAGGCAGGCGTCCATGTTGGCGAGGTTGACCTTGCCGGCCTTGATGAGGGCGTGATCGATGGGCACAGGGCGGATGCGAAGGGCTTCGTACTCGGTGGCGCTGCGATCCACACCGTGAGCCGCACGGCGGTGATTGCGGATGACGCGGAGCATGCTCTCCTTGTCGGCGGCGTACCCGGCAAAGGCCCCGTGCTCCTTGGCGAGCAATGCCGACATGCGATAGCTGCGCCCAGTGAGCACGCTGCTGAGGCAGGCGCACACGGCGCGAGCTTCGTCGCTGTCGTAGGGAATGCCCGCCTGCATGAGCATCGCGCCCAGGTTGGCGTAGCCAAGGCCCAGCGTGCGATACTTCCACGAGAGCTCGGCGATTTCGCGGCTCGGGAACGCGGCCATCAGCACCGAGATTTCGAGCACCATGGTCCACAGGTCAACGCCGTGCTCGTAGGCGGCCACGTCAAACTTGCGGGTGTGCGAGTCGTAGAACTTGAGCACGTTCAGCGAGGCGAGGTTGCATGCCGTGTTGTCGAGGAACATGTACTCGCTGCAGGGGTTGCTGGCGTTGATGCGGCCGCCACCAGGGCAGGTGTGCCACGCGTTGATGGTGGTATCGAACTGCACGCCGGGGTCGGCGCAGCGCCAGGCGGCGAAACCGATTTGCTCCCACAGGTCGCCGGCCTTGTAAGTGCGAGACGTCTTCTTGTCGACGCGGTTGTAGGTCTTCCACTCTTCGCCCTTGTCCAGGGCGTCGAAGAAGGCATCGGGGATGCGCACGGAGTTGTTGCTATTCTGGCCGCTGACGGTGAGATAGGCCTCGCCGTTGAAGTCGTAGTCGAGGTTGAGCTTGAGGCGCTCGCAGAGCTCGGCGAGGGTTTCGTCGTGCTTCTTCAGGACCTTGAAGCCCTCGACCATCGCCTGGACCTTGATCTCCTCGCGGACTTTCCAGTTGATGAACTCGGCGATGTCGGGGTGGTCCATGTCGAGGCAGACCATCTTGGCGGCCCGGCGGGTGGTGCCGCCACTCTTGATGGCGCTGGCGGCCCGGTCGCCGATGCGCAACCAGCTCATAAGGCCACTGGAGCGCCCGCCGCCGGAGAGCTTTTCGCCCTCGCCGCGAAGGCTGCTGAAGTTGGTGCCGGTGCCGGAGCCGTACTTGAAGAGGCGGGCCTCGCGGACCCAGAGGTCCATGATGCCGCCGTCGTTGACGAGGTCATCGGTGATGCTCTGAATGAAACAGGCGTGGGGCTGGGGGTGGGTGTAGGCGTCTTTGGCGAGCGAAACTTCGCCGGTCTTGTGGTCGGCGATGAAGTGGCCCTGGGCGGGGCCGGAGATGCCGTAGGCGAAGGCGAGGCCGGTGTTGAACCACTGCGGGCTGTTGGGGGCGCACATCTGGTGCACCATCATGTGGCAGAGCTCGTCGTAAAAGGCCTGCGCGTCGGCGGCGGAGTCGAAGTAGCCGTGGCTTTCGCCCCAGTGGCGCCAGCAGCCAGCGAGGCGATGGATGACCTGGCGGGCGGATTTCTCGGGGCCGGTGGTACCGCGGCTCTCCGAGCCGCGATCATCGGATGTCGGCTCGGAGAGCCGACCTACGGGCACCCCCGCCTTGCGGAAGTACTTGCTCACCATGATGTCGGTGGCGAGCTGGCTCCAGGAGTCGGGGACTTCGGCGTCTTTCATTTCGAAGACGATGGAGCCGTCGGGGTTGGTAATGCGCGAGGAGCGCTTGACCCACGTCACGGAAGAGAAGGGGTCGGAACCGGCCTTCGTGAATTTGCGAGAAATCTTCATGCTTCGCCCGTCCTGGAAAAACCGAGGTGAAAAGAAAAGAAGGCATCAAGCCACAAGGCATCGAGGCATCCAGCCTCAGCCGCCCACACTGCGAATCAACCCTGCGAGCACTCGTTCCGTTTCATCCAACCTGTCTTTGAGCGACTGATACTCCGGCTCGGGCAGATACTTGAAGTCGAGAGCGAAGAGGAGTTGAGTGTCGAGCTGGTAGATCTCGCCTCGGGCTTGTTTGAGAGACCAGATGTAGTCCTGCGTGTTGCCTCTCCCGTAACCTTGCGCGATATGGCTGGCAATACTGACCGCCGTACGCCGCATGGAACCCATCAAACCGAACCGTTCGGACTCGGGAAGTTTGGCCGCTGCCCCGTACACCGCTTTGCCAGTGGCATACGCCCGTTGCCACGCGACCAGATCTCGATATGACTTGATCTCCGACACTTGATGCCTCGATGCCGCATGCCTTGATGCCTTCTTCGTCAGTCAACTTTCGGGAGTGTGAGCCCACCCTGATCCTGATACTTCCCGCCCTTATCCGCGTAGCTCACCTTGCACACCTGGTCGGCCTTCAAGAACACAAACTGCGCGATGCCTTCGTTGGCGTACACCTTGGCGGGCAGCGGCGTGGTGTTGGAGATTTCGAGGGTGACCTTGCCACGCCATTCGGGTTCCAGCGGCGTGACGTTCACGATGAGGCCGCAGCGGGCGTAGGTGCTCTTGCCCAGGCACACCACCAGAATGTCGCGCGGCACCTCGATGTACTCGACCGTCTCGCAGAGCGCGAAGCTGTTGGGGGGAATGATGACGTGATCAATCTTGAGGGCTTCGCAATCGACTTCGACCATGAGGTCGTCGGTGAAGTTTTTGGGGTCGACCACGGTGATCTGGCCGGTTCGGGGGGTGGGGGTGAAGATTTTGAAGCGCGGGCCGACCCGCACGTCGTAGCCGTAGCTGGAGACGCCGTAGGAGATCTTGCCGGGCCGCTTCACCGCTTGCTGGAAGGGTGAAATCTTGACCAGGGCTTGAATTTGATGATCCGCAAGCACACCCACCGTCCACCCCGCAATCAGGCCGCCACCCCGGCACCATAAACCTATCACTTACCAATCGTACGCCGAACAATTTCGCGGGGTTCATGAGGCCACCTCCGGGAGTAGGTAGCTTCCCGGGCCCCATAAAACTACGAAACTGCTCGCAAGTGTCCCGCGAACAGACCCAGAAGCGGAAAGTCGCGGGGGCTAGCATACCACTACAGATCGTATGTGCAAGCCGTCCAAGCCCAAAATACGGTAGGGTTTTTGGTGAGAAGCTGTCAAGTCGTCGCAAGTCCAGCGATCCGTGTCACTTGGAGCTTGGGGTCTCCGTGTCGATTGCGGTGCAGAGGCTGTCTGCGGCCGGGAATTGTCCCGCGCTGTTCGGGTGGTTGGTGGGTACACGGGGTCGCGGGCGGCAGGTTTGGGGGCGGAATCGATCAGATTTGGGCGTTACGAGGGGCGACGTGGGGGCGGGGTTTTTCATACAGTGGGTAAATCGCGGCTGGGAAGGGGCTTGGGTGCGCGGGCGCCCGCCTGCTGGCCGCTTGGAGCGATGTATGCAGTGGATTCAGGTTCCGCGTGTGCGGCGGGCGTTGTGGTTGGTGTCGGCGGCGGCCGCGGCGACGGGCGCGGTGATCAGCGGCTGCGCGGATTCACCCAAGCCGACGCCGGTCAAGCCCCTGGTGGTGCGAGACGTGCCCCAGTTGCTGCGCGGGACGATTGGTACAGAGGTGAGCATCCGGGGCGTGGAGCCCACGGTGGTGTCGGGCATCGGCCTGGTGGTCGGGCTCAATGGCACGGGCGGGGATGTGCTGCCGGAAAACGTGGCGGCCACTATGGAACGCGAAATGGGGCTCAAGGGCATCGGCCGAGCCACCAGCCCCACGGGCACAGCCCTGGAAGGCAAGACGCCCCATCAGGTGCTGCAGGACAAGAACGTGGCGGTGGTGATCGTGCAGGCGGCAATTCCGCCCGGGGCGCCGGCCAACGCGACGTTTGACGTCTTTGTGCGGGCCCTCAATGCCAGCAGCCTGGAGGGGGGCACGCTGTGGAGCACGGATTTGCGCATCGGCGACCCCACCGCCTTTGGCGGGGTGCAGGCGCGGCAGCTCGCCACCGCGCGCGGGCCGATCTTCATCAACCCGTTTTCGCAGCGGGGTAAAGAGACCGAGGGGGTCACGGCGACGCTGGGGCGAATTTTGGATGGTGGGCAGATGACCGCCCCACTGCCCATCGTGATGATTATGGACAACGCGAGCCACGCGCGGGTGCGGGCGATCGCATCGGCGATCAACAGCCGCTTCCCGATCGGCCCCGGCGACCCCATGGACATTGCGCAGGGGCGCTCCGACAGCCAGATCGACGTGCGGGTGCCCAGGCGGTACCGGGAGAGCCCGGCGGAGTTTCTTGAGCTGGTGCGGCACTTGCAGATCGACAACAGCTTTCCCGAAGAGACGGCCAGGCGGCTGGTGGAGGGTGTGAAGGCCGAACCGACGCTGGCGGAAGATGTCAGCTGGTGCCTGGAAGCGATCGGACAGAAGAGCCTGCCCTTTGCACGCGAGTTGTATGACTATCCCGAGCTGGAGCCTCGCTTGGCGGCCCTCAAGGCAGGAGCGCGGTTGAACGATGCGCTGGCCGCGGCACCGCTGCGAGAGGTGGCCAGGAACGGGTCGGGGGGCGTGCGGACCCGGGCGATCGCCTTCCTGGGCGAGCTGGATGGCGGGCCCACGGTGGATCTGGCGCTGCGCGACCTGGCCGGGGATTCGTCGCTGACGGTGCGGACCGCGGCCTACGAGGCGTTGGCCAAGCGGGCGGTGCGCGATCAACTGGCCAAGTACAAGGCTTGGATGGAAGACAACCCGGACCGCCAGCGGGTGTCCCCCACGCGGCTGGAAGAACTGGCCAAGCAGGCGCTGCCGGGGCGGAACATCCAGGGGATCCGGCGAATTCCGGCGGATGACAAGTTCTTTATTGATGTGGTGCCGTTTGGCGAGCCGCTGATCTATGTGACGCAGCAGGGTGCGCCGCGGGTGGTATTGTTTGGTGAAGATCAGGCGATTCGGCAGTCCGCCCTGGTCAGCATGTGGGACGACCGCTTCATGCTGGACGTGCAGGACTCGCCGGATGGCAAGCCAGCGGTGAAGGTGATGTATCGCCAGCCGGGGCACGACGCGGCGGCGGTGAGCATTGCCCCGGCCACGTTGCCGGAGTTCTTGCTGTTCCTGTCGCGCAAGACGACGCCCGAAGACCCCCGGCCCGGGCTCAATATGAGCTATTCGGATGTGGTGGGCGTGATGAACGCACTGGCCAGCCGCGGAGCGGTGCGGGCGGCGTTTGCCACCGAGCAGGATCGCCTGCAGGGCCAGGTGCTGGCGGCGGCGGGCTCGCGCAGCCAGGTGGACCGGCCGGAAACGGCGGATGAAGAGCCGGTGGTGGTGAGCCGCACGCCGACGGTCTTTCCGACCGAGAGCAAGACGCCGGAAGGGCCGACGATCGTTCCGATCAAGCCGGCCAAGCCGGAGTGAACTTTGCACTCGCGGGCTCTTCGCCGGAGCTGAGGCTCGGCGAACCTTCGGGTGGGCGAGGCACGTGAAAAAGAACCGACAGCCCCGCGCAACAACTACGGCCTGAGCGCGGGGCTTGCCGATATTCTCAGGTTGGTGGTGGCGGCATCGTCCCCGTGTGGGCGGGTGTTCGCGTGGGATGGTTTTTGGATTGCGGAAGGTTGACGGCACGGAAGCCGCGGCAGGGCGTGGGAAGTCACGCATCGCCGAAGCGACAGGGAGGTTGGATGCGTCTTCTCAAGCTCACGCTCAGCGGTTTCAAGAGCTTTGCCGACACCACCGAGTTCACGTTTGATGATTCCGTCACCGGCATTGTCGGGCCCAACGGGTGCGGCAAGAGCAACGTGGTGGATGCGATCAAGTGGGTACTGGGGGAACGCAGCAGCAAGAGCCTGCGCGGCACCGAGATGATCGACGTGATCTTCGCGGGGTCGGCGGGCCGCAAGCCATCGGGCATGGCGAGCGTGAAGCTGACGTTTGACAACCCGCTGTCAGAGCATCCGATGGGAGGCGGGGGGAAGGGCATGATGAAGCCCCCGGCGCCAGCCGGGGGGTCGGTGGAGGCTCCGACGCCGAAATCTGAAGGCGTGGAAGACACAGGCGGGACGCCTGTGCCACTAGATGGGGTAGGGCAGGAAGGGACAGGCGGGACGCCTGTCCCACCGGCAGCCTCGGAACAGGCCCACTCGCATCGCAGCCTGCCGATCGACACCGACATCGTGGAGATCGAGCGTCGCCTGTATCGCGATGGGGAGAGCGAGTACCTGGTCAACGGCAAGATCGCGCGGCTGAAAGACATTCGCGAGATGTTCCTTGATACTGGCGTCGGGGCAGACGCGTATTCGATCATCGAGCAGGGGAAGGTCGATGCGATGCTTTTGGCGAGCCCGCAGGAGCGCCGGACGATCTTTGAGGAAGCCGCGGGGATCGCGAAGTACAAGCAGCGCCGCACCGAGTCGCAGCGAAAGCTGGAGCGGACCGAGACGAACCTCAAGACCACGCGCGAGCAGCTTGAGAGCACCGATCGGCGTTTGCGCCTGGTGCGTGGGCAGGCGGCCAAGGCCCGCAAGTTTGTCGAGCTGGATCAGGAGTTCAAGGCGTGGCGTTTGGCGCTCGCGTTTGAGCAGTACGACGACCTGGCGCAGCGGCTGGAGGGGCTGACGAGCCGCCAGAACTCACTGCAGGTGGATCGCGACCAGGCCGGGGCGGCGCTGGGCGAGGCGGAGCTGTCGCTGGGTGACATTGACCGGGCCAAGGGCGAGGCGTCGCACGCGCTGCGCGAGGCCGAGCAGGCCCGCACGCAGGCGGTACACACGCTGGAGCAGGCAACGCAGCGCAAGGCGATGCTGGAGCGGTCACTGGAAGACGCGACTCGCCAGAGCGAGGTCGATCGCAAGCGATTGGTGGAGGCGGATGCAAAGAAGGCCGAGGTGGAGGCGGCCCACACCGATCAGGCGGAAACGCTCGCCGCGCTGGCGGAGCGGCTGGGCGATGCGGAGAAGCGGCTGAGCGCGGCCACGCTGCAGCGCACGCAAGCGACCGAGGCTGTGGCGGAACGGCGGCAGGCCGCGAGCACGAAGCACAGCGCGGCCCAGCGCATCGAGCGCGAGCGCAATCAGTTGCTGGGGAACATTCAGGGTGAGTCGCGCCGGGCCGAGGCGCTGCGCGAACAGGCCGAGCGGCTGGCCCAGCGCGGCACCAAGCTGCGCGACGAGCAGACGGCGGCGGCGGAAGCAGCCAAGGCGGCGGGAATCGCGGCGACGACATCAACGGAAGCCGCCCGGGCGGGCGAGGCGACGCTGACGGCGCTGGATGAGCAGGTCGGCAAGCTCTCGGCGGATCGGCGGGCGTTGGCGCAGCGCGTGGCGGAGCTGGAGCGAGAGCTGGCGGGGCTGGAAGGCCGGCGCGACACGGTGAAGGAGATGATCGACAGCCGCGTGGGCTTTGCGGAGGCGGTGCGCAAGGTGATGGAGCTGCGCGAGGCGGGGCAGGGCTTTTCCGGCGTGCTGGCGCCGCTGGCGGATTTGATTGAAACGGCCCCGGAAGTGGAGGCGGAGGCGGCGGCCGCGGTGGACGCGGCGCTGGCGAGCGACCTGCAAGGGCTGGTGGTGAGCTCGGTCTCGGCGTTGCCCCCGGCGGAGGATTTGGCGCGGCTGCCGGGGCGGGTGACGCTGCTACCTATCGGTCACCTTGGGGGCGGGTCGTGCGCGGCGGTGGATGCGATGAGCCCGTCGCTGGCGGGGCTGAACGGAATCGACACGACCGACCCGCGCGGGCGGGTGGTGAGCCTGCGATCCATGGTGCGGGTGCGAGATGGTGACAACGCCGACCCAGGGCTGGTGGACCTGCTGGACCGGTTGCTCACGCACGTGTACATGGTGACGGATGTCGACGCGGCCCTCATGCTCGCAGCCGGCCCGCTGGCCGGGCGGCGCGCCAAGTTCGTCACGCGCGATGGCGCGGTGCTGGACGCCGACGGGCGTGTGAGCGTGGGGAACGGCAAGGCCGAAGATGGCTCGATTCTGCGCCGGCGTGTGGAACTGGAACGGCTGGTCGCCAAAGCCATCAGCGTGGCGGCGGCGCTGGAAACGCAGCGTGCGGCCCTCAAGTCGCTGGATGCCGAGTCGGCGGCGATCAGCGGTCAGGCGAGCGCGGCCCGCGCGGCGCTGACGGCGGCGCAGCGGCAGGCGACGACGGATCAGAGCCGCCTGGAGCGAGCGAACGCGGATGCGGCCCGCATCGGGCGCGAGGCCGCGGGCGTGGGGCAGGAGGCGGCGCAGTTGCAGGAGCGACTGGCGAAGCTGGAGGCCGATGTCGCCCAGGTGCGCGAGCGGGCCGACAAGCTGGGGAGGCTGCACCAGGAAGAGGCGGCGGAAGCCGCGAAGATTGAAGGCGAGCTCACGACGCTGCAGGCCCAGGCCGACGCGGCGCTGGAATCGCTGAGCCAGGCGAAGATCGAAGTGAGCGGGCTCTCTGAGCAGGCCAGCAATGTGCGGCGGGATTTGGCGCGGCTGGCCATGACCCGCGATGATCTGTCGCGCCAGCTTCGCGAACTCGCCACGCACATCGAGCGGGCCCAATCTCGGGCCCAGGAGTTTGTCGCGGGGATCGCCCAGGCGACGCAGGCGACCACGGAGAACGCAAGGGCGGCGGAGGAGCTGGCGGGCGAAATCACAGAGCGCCGGCGCACGCTGCATCACGTGTTGGAAGAGCTGGGCGAGGCGCAGACCCGCGTGCAGCAGCTGCGCCAGCTGCACAGCGTGCTGGAGCGCGACTGGCACAGCCTTGAAGTCTCGCGGCGTGAGCTGGAAGTGAAACGCGAGAACCTGCTGGAACGCATGCTGGAAGAGATCGGCGTTGACCTCGCCAACGAGCACGCCGAGTACCGCGCGATGATGGCCGAGGGCGATGTGGAGCGAATCGACACCAGCGAGGCGGCCCGCAACATCGATGTGTTGAAGGACGCGATCCGCAAGCTGGGCAGTGTGAACATGGAGGCGCTGAGCGAAGAGACGACGCTGGCGGCCCAGAACGACGACCTTGTGAAGCAAGTCGCGGACATCGACACAGCCCGCGGGCAGTTGGTGGCGCTCATCGAGCAACTGAACAACCTGAGCCGCGAGCGGTTCGGGGAGGTGTTTACCAAGATCCGCGAGAACTTTGGCGGGGACGGCGGCATGTTCCGCAAGCTCTTTGGTGGCGGGCGGGCGGAGGTGCGTTTGATGCCACTGGTGCGCGAAGTGGAGAACCCCGACGGCACGGTGAGCAAGGTGGAGACCGAAGAGACGGACCTCCTGGAGAGCGGCATCGAGGTGATCGCCAAGCCGCCCGGGAAGGAACCCCGCAGCATCAGTCAGCTCTCGGGCGGCGAGAAGACGCAGACGGCGGTGGCGCTGCTCATGAGCATCTTCCGCAGCAAGCCGAGCTGCTTCTGCGTGCTGGACGAAGTGGACGCGGCCCTGGACGAAGGCAACGTGGGCCGCTTCAACCAGTGCGTGCGCGACTTTACCGACCTGTCGCACTTCATTGTGATTACCCACAACAAGCGGACCATGCAGAACGCCGACCGGTTGTATGGCGTGACGATGCAGGAGCGCGGCGTCTCGACGCGCGTGAGTGTGCGGTTCGATCAGGTTGGGGCCGATGGGTCGATCAAGACACGGGGCGAGGGAGCCAAGGCGGAGCGGACGCGAGAGGATGCGCGCGAGCCGGTGGGCGTGGCGGCCGAGGCGCCAGCGCCGATCGTGGAGGTCGCGCCGAGCCACGTGCTGGATGAGCTGGTGGCGCGGCGGTCGCGCCGCGGGGCGCCGGCGAACGGGTAGCGACGCGGCGATGACAGAACCAAAAACAAACGTGCCCCGAGCGAGATGCTTGGGGCACGTTTTTTTACTTTGGAATTAAGCCTTGGAAGTCTTGAGAACGCTTGCTGGCGCTTCGGGCTCTTCGCGGCTTAGCGCTTGCGGCGGCCGACCATCGAGGCAGCGAGGCCGCAGAGGGCGAGCGCCCCGGGAGCGGGCACGATGTTGGTGCGGCCAGAGAACGAACCTTCGCTATGCCACTCGGCGTTGGGCAGCCCGGTTTGTGGGTTGAGCGTGGTGCCGAAGCCAGCGTCAATGCGAGCGAGGCTCGTCAGGGTGAAGGAGCCGTCATCGTCCCCGGTGGAAGAAAAGCCGGTGCGAAGGCCGTAGGCAGGCAGATCGGCCCCGAGCCAGGTGTACGTCACCACGCCGTAGCGGTCGCTGAACTGCATGGTGGCGGTGTCGTCCCAGGTGGAGGGGGCGAGCGGGTTGGTGCCGCTGCCGACGGCGGTCACGACGCCGCCTTGAACGGTGGCGCTGAGGAGCGCGGCACCGGTGTTGGCATCGACGAAGGAGAAGGAGCCTGAGATGTTGTAGGAGTGGACGTACTTGCCCGGCAGGGGCAGCGCGGTGCTGCCGATGTAGTTCATCTGGAAAGTGGCCATGAAGTTGGTGTTGAATGCGAGCGCGGGCAGCAGGCCGTTGTTGTCATCCACCAGCAGGACCTGCGGGTCGAGGGAGTCGGCGGCGCTGCCGAGGAGGCCGTTGTTGCCCCGGAAGGTGTAACTGGTGTGGTCGTTGTCCGAGGCGAAGCTGATAAATGCAGCGTGCGCCACTGAGCCCAGCGAGGCCGACAGGCCAGCGCACGCGATGAGAATTCCGCGCATGATTCGATCTCCCCAAGATCCGCCGGCACGCTCGCCAGACGCTGGGCAAGTGCCCCAGGCGAATGCGCCCCACCACGCACTATCCGTAAAGAATCCGCGCCCTTTTCAGGACGCGGGATTCGACTTTCTCCCGAAACCGAACTGACAACCGCGGGCGAAGAACCCCGCGGTGAAAGATCAACGACGGCGGCGGGCCATGGCCAGGCCACCCAGACCCATCAGCGCGATCGCGCCGGGGGAGGGGACGAAGTTGGCGGTGCCAGAGAAGGAACCTTCGGAGTTCCAGGACTGGATGGGGTAGTTGTCGGCATTCAGACCCACGCCGTTGGTCGCGGGCTGGCCACTCTGCAGGTTGCTGAGCGTGAAGGCCGCGTCGTCAAGGCCGAAGGACGAGCCGCCGGCGACGAGGCCGTAGGCAGCGTTGGAAGCGCCGAACCAGGTGTAGGTGACCTGGCCGGTGATGTCGGAGGCTTCGACGTTGGCACCGGAGCCCCAGGCGTTCTGGGTGCCGGCGCTGCGGAAGATGCCGCCTTCAAAGGTGGCGGTGAGCAGGGCGTCGTTGGTGCCGGGGACGTAGAAGCCGAAGGTCGGCGACTGGCCCTGGTTGCCTTGGACGTTGTAGATGTGCTGGAAGCCACCAGACACCGGGGTGCTGACGACATAGCTGATCGAGAAGTTCGAGCGGAACTCGACATTGAACGACAACGGCGCTTGGCCACCGTTGCCGTTGCCGACAAGCAGGGTCACGGTCGGCGCGGGCGTGCCGTTGCTGACCTGGGCCCCGTTTCCGGAGAACGTGAACTGCGAGGGATCCGTATCGGACGCGAAGCTGAACGTCGTCACGGCCTGGGCCGAGGACGCAGCGGCAAGAGCGGCAGCAACCATCAACGCAATCTTCATAACTCAACTCCCCTTATACCCCTCCCGGGGTGATCTCTTTTCGTATCGCGGCCTGGAAGTTTCCAGCACCGAGTTCCATCTGTTGCACGCACCCGTGGCGGGTGAGAGAACACACATTCCGTGACGCAAAGTTCAGACTGGCACACTCCGAGGATCGACAGGCCTTCAGGCCCGGCGACGACGGCTCATGATGAGGCCGCCCAGGCCCGCGAGCGCCATCGCGCCAGGGGCCGGAACGAAGCGGGCCGTGCCGGAATACGAACCTTCGGCAACCCACTGAGCGCCGGGAAGGCCGCCGCTGCCGAGGGTGACGCCGGGGCCAGCACCGACGGTCTGGAGGTTGGTGAGGGTAAAGGTGGCATCGTCGATGCCGACCGACGACTGGCCGTTGAAGAGGCCATAGGCGGGAAGATCCGGGCCGAACCAGGTGTAGGTGACCTGGCCGGTGATGTCGGTGGCGTCGATGCCGCCGGTGCTACCCCAGGCGTTCTGGGTGCCCAGTGCGCTGAGTGCGCCGCCGGTGAAGG
>JBAZUW010000019.1:0-26508 GCA_041661205.1 Phycisphaerales bacterium | reverse complement strand
GCACCTGCATGCGGGCGGTGCCCCGCTTGGCGTCGTAGTCAACCGCCACGCGCTGACTGCTGAGTGTGTCGCGCCGCGACGCAGCCGACAGCAGGTCCGCGAGTTTGAGGGCCGCTGCCTCGGTATGGCGATGGGTCCAGCCGAGCAGGCGGGGGCCGACGAGGCCTGCCAGCACCCCCAGCATCACCACGACGACGATGAGTTCGACCATGGTGAAGGCGCGGGGGTGCAAGTTCCCCGGCCCGCCGGCGCAGGCATACCCGCCTCGCACCAGTGTGTTCGAGCCTCGCCAGCACCGGGATAGAAGGTTGAATCGTCCCACGCATTACTCTTGCGCCGCACCAGCAGCCGCCGCGGCCCCGCGCTTACTTGACCGCCTTGCCGTTGACAATGTCTTCGTTCTCGCCCTCGCCGCCGGGGGCACCGTCTTTGCCGTAGCTCACGATGTCAAAGTCCTTGTTCACTTCGCCGGGAATCCGCAGCACAAAGAGGTTGCCCCACGGGTCGCGGAGCGAGGCCTCGTTGTCCACGTAGGGACCCTTCCATGAGGCCGCGTTTGCCGGCTTGGTCCACAGCACGTCGATCGCGGCACCGGACTCCGGCTCGCCGTTGTCCGCGATGTAGAGCTTCATCGCGGTTGACAGCGAGGCGGCATTGCTGGCCGCCACCGCCACCTTGCTCTGGCCCACGCGGCTGAGCAAGCGCGGCGCGATGACCGCGGCCAGCACGCCGATTATCAGAATGATCACGATCACCTCGATGATCGTGAAGCCCGCGCGAGCCGCGCCGCGACGCCCGCGTGCCTGTCCACTCATGTTGTGTCGCATGTTCCTGCCCCTTCCTATTCCGCGCGGCCTCGCCGGCGGCTGTGTCCCCGTCGGTCGCTTAACTCACCCGCCCCCGCTTGCCATCGCCGCGTCCTGCACCTGCAGCAGGGCCAGCAGAATCGCCATCACGATGAACCCCACCACCAATGCCAAACCCACCACCAGCACCGGGGGCAGGGCCGCGGTGAAGAGCTTCACGCTCTGTTCCGTTTTCTCTTCGAATGCGGTTGACGCCTGATTGAGCAGTTCGTCGAGCTTGCCGGAGCGCTCGCCGAGGTTGACGATCTGCACCAGCATGGGCGGGAAGTAGCCGCTGCGTTCCATGGGTTCGGCGATGGTCTTGCCCTGCGAGACCTGCTCGACAACGTCGTCGATCACCTTTTCCATGGCGCGGTTGCCGAGCGTGTTGCGGGTGATGCGCAACGACTGGACGATCGGGATGCCCGCCCGGGTGAGCGTGCCCAGCGTGCGGGTGAAGCGGGCCACCGCGACATCGCGCAGCATGTTGCCAAGCACGGGGATTCTGAGGAACCGCTTGTCGGCTTCGAGCCGCCCTTGTGCACTGCTGTAGAAGCGGTTCCACCACAGTGTGAGGGCACTTATGCCGAGGATCACCGCCCACCAGTATCCCGCGAAGAAATCCGCAAAGCCCTTCACTACCAGCGTGGGCCAGGGGAGCGATACGCCGGTGCCGGAGAGCTGCTTGAGCACATTGGGTACGATGAACGTGACGACCACGATGACCGCGACCACCACCAGCCCCAGCAGCATGGCGGGGTAGAGGGTCGCCGCCACGATGGAGCGCCGCAGCTTG
Organism: Phycisphaerales bacterium; assembly: GCA_041661205.1. GTDB lineage: Bacteria > Planctomycetota > Phycisphaerae > Phycisphaerales > UBA1924 > RI-211. The sequence goes on along the minus strand of JBAZUW010000019.1, from coordinate 24,867 downwards.
ACATCCCGGTCCAGCAAGTCCGCGGTGTGCATCAGCACCTCGGCCATCTTGCCGGATTGCTCACCCGCGTTGGTGAGGCTGATGGTGAGTTCAGAGAACGGCTTGCCCCACGCGGCCATCGCGTCCGCGAGGCTTTTGCCTGCCTCCACCTGCTCGATCACGCTTCGCAGCATCTCCTGCTGCCGGGGGCTGCGCCCTTGCCGAGCGATCGTTCTGAGTGCTTGGATGAGGGGCAACCCGGCCATGAGCGCCGTGCCCAACTCGCGCACGAGCGACGCCATTTCGCCGCGCGACATCACCTTGCCGGTGAGGGAGAAGCCCGCTGCGGGAGTCTTGGTAAGAGCCGCGGCGTCCGCCTTGCCGCTCACCGGCTCGACGCTGAGTGGCGTTTCGCCCCGGCTCATGAGGCTGCGAACGGCCGCCCCGCGATCGGGCGCTTCGATCGTCGCCCCGCGGGCGGAGGCCCCCATTGCCGCCGTTCTGTACACGAAGGTTCCCATGACCGGTGTGGCCCTAGGCCGCCTCCTCCGCGTCCTGAGTTGCCCGGAGAACCTCATCGACCGTGGTCGAGCCTTCGGCGGCCTTCATCATGCCGTCGCGGCGCATGGTGACGAACCCTGAGCCCGCGGCCGCACTGAGTTCCTGCATGCTGCCTCGCCTGCCGATGGTCGCGCGAAGTGCGTGCGTGGTCAGGACCATTTCGTAGAAGCCCACCCGCCCGCGCATGCCTTTGCCGCTGCACGCCTCGCACCCCTGGCCAGCCCAGCACATTCCTTCCGGGAGCATGGCCAGTTCCGAGGCGCTCAGGCGGTGCTTCATGGGCTCACTCAGCGGCACCCGCACCTTGCAGTGCGGGCACAGGCGCCGGCCCAGACGCTGGGCGAGCACGCCCTCGAGTACGCTGCTCAAGAGGAACGGCTCCACGCCCATGTCGAGCAAGCGCCCGGCCGCCGAGAGCGCGTTGTTGGTGTGCAGAGTCGAGAAGAGCAAGTGTCCGGTGAGGGCCGCCCGCACGCTGATCTCCGCGGTTTCGTAGTCGCGGATTTCGCCGACCATGATGACGTCGGGGTCTTGGCGCAGGATGCTGCGCAGCCCGTCGGCAAAGGTCAGCCCGCGTTTGGGGTTTACGGGAATCTGGTTCACGCCGTTGAGTTCGTACTCGACGGGGTCTTCGATGGTCAAAATCTTGAGCGTGGGGTCGTAGAGCTTGGTGAGGGCCGCGTAGAGCGTGGTGGTCTTGCCGCTGCCGGTAGGGCCGGTCACCAGCACCATGCCGTGGGGCAGGTCGATCAGTTTCTGCATGGAGTCGCGATCGCGCTTGGCCATGCCGAGGGTTTCGAGGTCGAGCGAGATGGCTTCCTTGTCGAGGATGCGCATCACGACGCTTTCGCCGTAGAGCGTGGGCACCGTGCTCACGCGGATGTCGATCTTGCGGCCTTCGAAGCGCAGGCTGATGTGACCGTCCTGCGGGGCGTAGCGCTCGGCGATGTTCATCCCCGCCATGATCTTGATGCGGCTCGTAATCGCCGCCTGCAACTGCTTGGGGGGCGATTCCTGCTCCACCAGCACGCCGTCGACGCGATACTTCACGGTGAGCTGACGCTCGAAGGGCTCCACGTGCACGTCGCTGGCCCGGGCCCGGATCGCCTCCAACACCAACAGGTTGACCAAGTTGATCAGCGACGGCTGCTCGGCCATCCGGTGCAGGTCGTCGGCTTCGATGGCGTCCAAGTTGGCGACCAGTTCGTCGCCGTCCGCAGTTCCACCACCCAGCCGGGCGGCCATCTCGGCAGCGGTGATGCCGTGCACCTCACGCATCAGATCTGCGAACGCGGCCGGGGCGATGGAGACGCGCCGGATCGGGTGCCCGCAGGTGACGGCGATTTCATCGGCGGCGCCCAAGTCCGCCGGGTCGACAAACGCGACGAGCAGGCGCGACCCTTCAAATGCGTAGGGAATGGCCTGCAGGCGCACAGCCTGCTCGGACCCCAGAAGCCCCGCGGCGGCCTCGTCCACGTCAGGCTTCTTGCGAAGCTCGGGCCCTGATTCGGGTGGGGTCGCCCCCGGTCCCCCGGCTCCGCCCGAGCCGTTTTCCGGGCGCAAAGTAGGATCGCCGGGCGAAAGCCCGGGCGGAGTCGTGAATCCGTTTTCTGGTCTAGCCGCGCTCAGAGTCATCCATTCTTGTCGCCGTTTTTTGCGACGATCCTTGTTCGCATTCCGCGAATCACCCCACACGCCAAACGCCGCGAGCGCCTCTGGCTTGCAACCTTCTACGACTATTTCTCGTCATCCGTTTCGCCCGCGCCCAAACCCTCGGGCATCATGTCGCTCCAGGGGTTCTCGGGCTCCACCACCTTCTCCGGCATCTTGGTCTTCTGGGCGGCCGACAGCAAGTCCGTCACCCGCTTCTCGATTTTTTCGTCCAAGTCTTTGCGGGCTGCCTTCGCTTCGTTCACTTCCTTGGTGGTGTCATCGGTTCCGCCCATCGCCTGGCTCATCGCCACGTCCATCACCACCCCGAACGTGCCGTTGTGCTTGTCCTCCTGCGCTTCGATCGCCTTGGCCCACTTCTCGTTCAGGGGACGCGCATCGTCAGCGTAGCTCTTTCGAATCTGCCCGAGCGTCTCCTTCTGGTCCGCCGTCAGGTCCGGCAGCTCTGTCGCGGCCGCGAGCAGCTTGCTTGCATAGGCCTCTTTGTACACGCGGGGGAAGCTTTTTCGGGCGATCTCATCTTCGAACTTGGTCCGGGCGTCCTCGGGGAGCACCGCCGCGATCTTCCTGGCAAAGTCGCGGTTGATTCCCCGCATGTCCTTGCCGATCTCCGCGACTTCCCCCAACATCTTCTTGGCCTCTTCCATCCCGCTCATCGGGTCCTTCATCATCTTTTCCATCATCTCTTTCTGCCGCTTCGCCTGCTCTTCCTGCATCCGCTTGAGCTGCATGAGGGGCTTGTCGATCGACAGTTCATAGTCGGACAGCAGTTCCTTGACTTCGCCCTTGTCGTCGAGCTTCTGCCGGTCGGCCAGGGCGACGAGGTCAACCCCCGCGCCGCTGACAAAGCCGAAGCGCATCCCCTGCTCGCGCCGCCGCAGCCGCTCCACCCGCTCCCACTTGGTGGCCTGCTCGTCGGTGCAGATGGCCTTGAGGTCGTCAAAGAACTGCTTTTCCAGATCGGTCATCTTCTCCTGCATCTGGGTGCCGATCTCGCCCATCTCCTTCTGCACGCTCTGCCAGTCGCCGCTGCTCTGGGCCTTGTTCTGCAGGTCCTGCATCTTGTTCTGAAATTCCTTCATGGCCGCGGTGTTGGCGGCGCGGCTGCCTTCCATGAGCGTCATCGCGGTTTCGGTCTGGTCCTTGTCAAAGCCGAGCAGCTTGCTGTAGGCGTTCACGCTGCGCTTATTGACCAGCCCGCCTTCCATCATGCCCATCATGTCGAACTGCGCGTGGGCTTGAGCCGCGGGCATCAGCATGGCCGCCCCCACCGCCGCGGCGCACGCCAGAACGGAGGCCCGCCGCACCAGGCCGCGCGCCCACGCCACAACAACGCCCATTCCGGCCTTTGTACGGTTCAGCAGCATGATGCACCCCTCAAAAAGAGTCGCCCCGAGCAACGCCCACTCAAATCCTACCAACATCTCGTCCCATTACCGATGGGTTTGGGAAGAGTTGCGTTGCGATTCCACGCTGCTTCCGCCTCAAAACGCTACCGATCACCTGTCGCCCGGATCATCATCATCTGCCCCGCTCCGCCCTCCTCCTCGTTCGCGGCGTTGGCCAGCCGCTCCCGCTGGGCCGCCGTCAGAACCCCCTTAAGCACCTCGTTGGTGCGGTCGTCCAAGTCGCTGCGTGCCTGGCGAGCCTTCTTGAGGTCTTCCGGGTCGTCATCGGTTTTCATCATCATCTGCCCGCCCCCGGGCAGGCTCACCGCGGCCCCCGCCTGGTCGTTTGCTTCGCTGGTCCGTATGGCCGCGGCCCAGGCGTTGTTCAGCCCCTCCGCGTCGCGCTGATACGCCGCCTTCATCCCCTCCAGCTTTTCGCGCTGGGCGGGGGTGATGTCGTCCATCTTCATCACCGAGTCCACATCGCGCATCACCCGCGAGGGGCGATAGACCAGTGGCAGCGCCGCCGCCCGGTAGGCTGTGCGGAACGCCTCACGCGACGCTTCCGGCAGCATCCCATCGAGCTTGCTCTTGGTTCGCTCGTTGATCTCCTGCAGGCGCAGACCGATGTCACGCCACGCCTTGGACCGTTCCTGAATCTTGGCGATGTCGATGCCGCGGCCCACGTCCATGTCCCCGCCCTCGTCGCGCAGCCGCGCCGCTTCCTGCAGCACGCGGTCCACTTCCACCTCGTATTGCTCCAAGGGCGTGGACAGGGTCGCCATGGCGTCCGCCGCGAGTCCTTGGCGCTTCACCAGCGACACCAGATCAACCCCCGCACCGCTGAGCGACTGCCCGCGCAGCCCAACCTCGCGGCGGCGAGACCGCTCCACGGCGGGCCACTTCGCCTCCTGCTCGCTGCTCAGGAGATCCTTCAAGTCTTTGAAGAACGCCGCCTCCACCCGCTTGCTGGTGGCGGCAAACTCCTTCTGAATCTCCGGCATCTTCTCCAAGAAGACACCCTGGTCGCCGGTGTCCTCGGCTTTGCGCTGCACGTCCATCATCGCCTGTCGCCGCGTGTCACCGGCGCGGCGGTACTCCGCGATGTACCCCTCATAAATCGCCTTGGCCGCGGCGTGCTGATCTTCGCTCAGGCCCAGGATTGCGACGTACTCGTCGAGACTTCGCGAGGAGACTTCGCCCCCGCTCCCGGGCCCGCCCAGAGTCATTCGCGACGTAACGCGAACATTTTGCGCCTGTGCCAGGGGCATCACGCCCCCTGCCAACGCCAAGACCGTCACGAGTGAGCAAAGACTGGAGCGCATCGGTCCCCCCGGAAAGAAGTGGTCACCCCTCGAATCCGAACTGAGATGCGCCGTTGCTCACGACCCGTCGCGCAATTTGCCGAGGTGCGCGATTCCAGATGCATGGGAAAAAAAATCGGCAGCGCCCGAGCGCTGCCGTGTGAACTGCTGAAGTTTCCCTGGGTTCTTAGGTGTCTGGCCGCTGCCGGGCCCGGCGGCCCGGCTGGTCGCCACCCGGGGGGCCATCGCCACCCTCGTCACCCACGGGCAGGCGATCCGCTTGCTCGGGGCTCAGGATCTTCTTGAGGTCGTCCTGAGTTTTGCTGACCAGTTCGCGCCGCTCGCGACGCAGGTCGCCCATCGGGCCATCCTGCCCGCCACGGAAGCGGGCCATCATTTCCGCCGCGGTGATCTTCTGCTCGGTTTCTTCCTGCGTGCTGGCCATCTTCTGCTGGAGCGGCGTCAGCGAGCGGGTGTAGTTGTCTTTGAGGGACTGCAGCTTTTCCTTCTGGTCAGCCGTCAAGTCGGCAAAGCCCGAGGCAGCCGCGATCTCCCGGTCCGCCGCGGTGTCGCGGTATACATCCGGGAACGTCCGCTTCTGAACTTCGGTGTTGAAGGCCGCCTGCTGATCTTCGGGAATGACGTCCGCGATGGAGCGGGCGAACTTTTTGTTGGTTTCCTTGACGCGATTGGCGACTTCGCGGCCCTTGTCCATGAAGTCCTGCATGGCCTTCATGTCACCGGAGGCCCGCAACTGCTGGAACTTGGTGAACCCCTCCTCAGTGATCGCCTCGCGGGCGATGAGGGCCCGGTCGAGCTGCTCGTCGTATTCCTTGAGGATCGGCGTTACCTGCGTCATCGTCTCGGGGCTGAACTTCATCTGGTCGACGACATCGAAGAGGTTGACGCGCTCGCCGCTGATGAAGCCGCGCCGCATCACAGTTTCGCGCCGGTTGGCCCGCTCGACTTCCGGCCATTTTTCGATCTGGGAGGGCGTGAGCACGCTCTTGACGTCGTCAAAGAAGGCGGCGTCCGCCTTCTTGCGATCCTCGCGAAACTTCGTCATGGTGTCGCCCATGCTCTGCCACACCGAAGGGTCGCGAGTGTCGCGGAACTTCTGACGCACATCGTCCATCTGGGCCTGCAGCTTCTCGCGCGAGTGGTTTGCCTGGTCCTGGTATCCCTCAAAGAGCGTGCGGGCCGCTTCCTTCTGGTCATCCGTCATGTCGAGCATCTTGGCGTACTTGTCCAGGCTGCGGCTGTTGACCGCCGGCGCCATCGCCTGCCGGAAGCCGCCACCACCACCGCCGCCCGGCTGGGCCATGGCGACGGGAGCCGCCCCTGCCAGCGTGACCAGCCCGACGATGATCGCCGCCAACCCCCCACGACCCGCCATGCGAACGTTCATGCTGCTGCCCCTTAGATTCAAACTGAGATGCAAACCGACTGAGAATCGGATGCGGAAACCGACCCTTCGGCGACACAGCGTGTCGCCGCCGACCCACTCTGATGTCTTCGCTTCGACTTTTCCGTCACGACCGACGCAAAAGACTCACCCAAGGCATTTCTACCCGGGTGAGTTTGGCCCGAGCTCTGCTCCCCAGCTCGATACGCAAAACGCCCCACATGACTTTGTATTGCCTGCCTGCGCCGTTCGTTACGCCGCCCCTGTAGCTTGCGAGCTACGGCTGCGAGATCGTGCCGAGGTCGAGGTCCACCCCATCGGGCTGGTAGTAGTCGACCGCGAGGGAGGTCTCGCTGATGCTGGTAAACACCAGGCAGGACCGACCCGAACGGCAGGCGTACTCCAGGTCCCCGGCGCTCGGGCCGGCGTATTTGGCGTAGCTCGGCTCCTGCACGTGAAAGTGGTAGTGGGCCATGGCCGTGTCGCTCTGGGCGATCATGTCGTCGGAGGCGATGAACTGGGTGTCACCCTTGCGTTGGCCGGGCCGGGGCGGGTAGAGCGTCACCACCGGCTCTCCCGCCGCGTTGACCGCCAGCACGCCGCCGTATTCAGTGCTGGTGTCCTTGCGATCCATGCCCACCTGGCGAAAAATCGTGGCGGTGACGCCGGGGGTGCGAATAAGGTCATCCAGCACCAGCGCCGTCAGGAGATCCCCTCGCGTGAGCCGGGCCGCGTTCTCTTCCAGCAACTCTTTGGGCCTCACCCCTGCCGGGTCGGCGGTTCTCTCATAGTGCGGCCGGTCCTTCAGTCGCTCCGCCAGAATCGCGTACAACTCCTGGCGCGACGCCCGCACCCACTGCGGCCGGGCGGCGATCGCCCAGCGAAGCACTTCCGCCTGACGGATATCGATCGGCTCGTTCCACCCCGACTGGACCACGGCGCTGCTGGCCGCACTCCACCATGCCGCGTTGCCTCCCCGCTTGGGGTTTCGCAGGGCCTGCAACCACACGATCTGATCTCCCGACAGCGGAATCGCGTGCAGGTCCTGCTTGCTCTGGCGGATGGCGGCCATGATCTCGTCGCCCGCGTCTCCCCCATCCGCAGCCGCCAGCAGCTTCATGCGCGTCGTGCCGTCCCGGTCGATTCTGCTCAGCAGATCCCATGAGTCCGTCCTCAGGCGCCGTATCCACTCGGCATCAAACGTCGCGTCCGGGGCGGGCGGCTTGACAAAGGCATCAAACGCGAGTTGCTCCACCGGCTTGCCACCACCCAGAGCCTCGAGCGCCACCCGCTCCGAACGATCCGCCTCTTCGGGGTTCGTCGGCACCGGGCGCGAGTAGCTCCGCAGCAGCGAGGGAACGAATTCGCTCCAGCCGTGCTTGGCCGCGGTCGTCGCGACGTACGCCACCACCTCGCGGCTGCGTTCCCTGGGCAGCATCAGCTTCATCATCGTGCGGGCGTCGTCGCTGCACTTGGGGTCGTCCAGCAGCGTGGCGATCGCCCGGGTCCGCAACGCGGCGGGCTCACTCACGTTCCACGCGATGGTCTTGAGCGCCGTCACCGTGGTTGGCGTGGGGGCGCCCGCCGCCGTCAGCTTGTCGAGCGCCAGCGCCCGACGCACCGGCGCTTCGGCAGAGTTGCTCAGGGTGCCGAGCGGATCGGTCTCGGCCGGGTTGGCCGCACACCCGGCGAGTGAAGCCAAGGCGAGGATCGCCAGCCAACTGCCTCGACGCACCTGTGCACGAATGATTCCGTTCGTCATGGGCCAGTGTACTACCCGCATGGGTGCCGCGAGCGCCAGAGATCACCTATAGTGAATCATGACAGCCGCCCCAGCGCTCAGCCTACAGGACCGTGTGACTCGGGTGCTCAACCTGATCCGGCCGGCGGTGCAATCCGACGGGGGCGACCTCGAGCTGGTGGACATCACGCCGGAAGGGGTGGTGAGGATCCGCCTGCACGGAGCGTGCGTGGGGTGCCCGTCGAGCAGCATGACCCTCAAACTGGGGATCGAGCGTAACCTGAAGGCGCATATTTCCGAGGTTCGCGAGGTCCAGTCAGTGGATTAATGAGGGGCGGGGACGGCGGAGGTCCTAGAACATAAGGTTTGCGCGAAGTTTGCTGTATGTTCGGTGGATTCCCTGGGGATGAGCAAAGATTGCTCTTTCAGAAGAATCCGCGCGGAGGTAGATTAGAGGTGGTGGCTTCGGTGGTGGCCGAAGGATTGGGACCAGGACGGGAGCAGTCATGCTTGTCATCACGAGACGTGAAGGTGAGGAGGTCGTCATCGGCGACCCCAAGAATCCCATCGGGGTGGTGCGGATCGCGTCCGTGAAGGGCGAGCGCGTGCGGATCGCGTTTGACTTTCCGCGCGAGGTTGAAATCAACCGGCGCGAGATCGCCGACCAGATCGTGCAGCAGGGGCCAGAGGTCCTTGCGACGATCAAGCCTTCGACCAGCGTTGGTTGATCTTTGTGATGCGAACAGGTGCCACCACGATGCGCTTCGCATCGTGGTGTTGTTGTGATTTGGAGGTTCGTGTCCAGGCCGCGTCCCCGATGATGCGAAACGCATCATCGGGGCACAGCGTTCCTGTCGCGCATCGTCGAAGGCTCGCGGTTACTCCGCCTTGCCGCCCGACATGTCGTAGATCCAGGCGTCGCCGTGGCGGGGCCAGGTGAGGACTTCGCCGGGGCCGAAGAAGAGCTTGAGTTCGCGCTCGGCGGCTTCCGGGCTGTCGGAGCCGTGGATCAAGTTGAATGAGTTCGAAACACCGAAGTCGCCACGGATCGTGCCCGGGGCGGCCTTGCTGCCGAACGTCGCGCCCATGAGGTTGCGGGCGATGGCGATGGCGCCGTTGCCGCGAAGGGCGAGGACCACCACCGGGCTGGAGGTCATGAACTTGACGAGGCCAGGGTAGAACGGGCGTTCTTTGTGGGCCTCGTAGTGGGTGGCCGCGAGCTGCTGGCTGATCTGCATGAGCTTCATGCCGACGACCTGCAGGCCCTTGTCCTCGAAGCGAGTAAGAATGCGGCCGGTGAGCCCACGCTGCACGGCGTCGGGCTTGAAGATAATGAGCGTGGTTTCCATGCGACTCTCCTCTTTTCTGGACTGTTTCGAGACGCGTTCCGGCGTGCTTCGAAGGCCCTGAGGGTAGGCGAGGAGCCGCCGGAATGTCGTCATGCCCGAGCAAAAGCGGCCCAGATCATCGCCAGCGCCACCCCCGCCCGCAGGCTCCACGCGGCGGTCCGCACCCAGTTGGTTGCGACGAGCCTCCGATGCACCGCTGCGTCAAAGCCTCGCTCCAGTTTCGCGTGCAGCGGCACCTGCACGGCGAAGGTCGAGACCCATGCCACCGCGAGCAGCCCGGCACCCGCCCAACTCAGCGACGGCGACACCCCGGCAAACCCCGGCACCAGCAGCAGGGCCGCACTCGTCGCCTCGACCAGCATGGCGGGCCCCACCACCAGCGTGGTGCGGCGCTGATGGGCCGCTTGGAACGCCGCGTAGTTCGCCTCCCCCACCATCGCCATGAGCGGGTAGTGCACCACCTGCACGAACCAGATGAGCCCGGTCATGAAGAGCGTCGCGAAGGCGTGCACGAGCAGCAGCATGTGGCCACTCACGCGGGGAGCTCGCACGCGAGGCCCACATAGTCCGGCCGGGCGGCCGCGTGCGGATGTCGGAACTCGCGAACCACTCGTCCTTTGTGCACCACAAACGCGCCGGGCATCTGAAAGCCGTCGCCCTCCAGCTTGCCCACCAGGTGCCCGCGCAGCGTGGCCCGCAGGCCCGGCCACCACACTCGCCACCCGAACAACTGGGAAAACCGGCCGCGCGGCAGTTCAAGTGCCCGGTACGCCACCTGCCCCGGGTCGCTGAACCACAGGGCGTGCGTCAGTCCAAACTCGTTGGCGAGATTCGCGTTCCGCTCCGCATCGCTCATGGTGACGATCGCCAGCCCGACGCCCTGCCGCTCGATCTCAGAGCGACGTGTGGCAAGCTCCGCCAGCGCCTCGCGGCAGAAGGTGCACCCCGCGTGCCGCGTGAAGACCACCAGCAGCGGCTTGGCCTGAGATCGCTCGGCGAGAGTCGCCCCGTGCTGGTCGCGGAGCGACTCGAAGACCGTCGCGTGCGGCGGCACGCTGCCGCGGGGCTCGCGGGCGCTGCGTGCCGCGTCCCAGAGGATCAACCCAAACGGCACGATCCAGATCAGATCATTGAAGACGTTGTTGATGGCAAACGCGGGCGTGAACGACCCGTCCACCAGCGACTTGGCCATGCCGATGGGGCCGAGAATCTTCCCTAAAAAGCCCACCAGCACGATCGGCCAATGCCGCCTCGAATCTCTCGCGGCGACCCAGTACCCCAACCCGTACACCCCCACGATCATCCCCACGCACTGCCAGATGGGGGTAGTTCGGCTGCACCATTCCCGCCCAGCGAAAGAACAGACCGGGCGAGATGATGACCATCGCCCCCCAGATCACGTTGTAGACCCCCGCGGCCCGCAGCCAGGGTTTGGTCCATGAGGGTGATGCCGATGACGCCGGATTTTGAGGAAAATCGCTCATGGTGAAACTTCGCGAGGTCGCGACCCGACGCCGCGCCGAACCTTCCGCCTTTTATTCGGCGATCGGCCAGCTTCGGATGAAGCCACGGGGGCTTGATTAGCTTCGCGGGGCGACCACCACGCGGCGTTTGAGGTCCGGCACCCAGGTGCCGCCGGGCTTCTCGACGGTCACGGCGAACAACGCGACCTTGCCGACATCGATGCCCGGGGTGATGGGCACGATGATTTCGCCGTTGGCCGAGGCGTTGAAGACTCCGCCGCTGACTTTTTGTTCCAGGCCGCGCTCGTCGATGACCCAGACCTGGTACTGCTCGACCTTGGGGTCATTGGGCTTGAGGCCCTCGAACCGCAGGTAGCCGGTTTGGAGGCGGTCGTTCCAGGTGACATCACCCTTCACGACGCCCTTTTGCTCCGCGGGCGCGTCCGGCAGGTCAAAGGGCGCCCAGGCCACGCGGATGGTGTCGGGCACCGTCAGCAGCTTCGTGCGATTCTGAGCGAGCGTCGCCGGGTCCACCGGTTCGTTCATCTTGGCGATGGTGAGGCGTGCCTCGTTGAGTTGCTCGGAGAGTTCCTTGTCGCGCACCGAGGCCTTGGCGATCTGCGTCTCTTGATCGCGTAGCCGCGCGGTCGCGTTTGCGAGCTGGTTGGCGAGTTCGACCTGTCCTCGCGACGTCTCATCCATCAGACCCATCTGCCTTTCCAACAGCTCTTTGGACTTCGCCACCAGCGACTCGTTGATCGCCACTTGCTGGCGGGCCTGGGTCAACTGCATCCGCACGGACTCGAGCTCGCGCTGGCTGGAGATCGCCCGAGAACCTGCCCACAGGCCGATGCCCCCGGCGAGCACGAAGGCCGCGGCGATGAGCCACGGTGCCAGGCGGCGCGAAGGGCGGGGCGACATGTGATGAGCCACATGCGTCACCCGCGCGTCGGTGCTTGACAGCGAATCCGCCAACGACAGCAGCCGCGCCCTAACCGGCGCGGGCATGGTCTGGGCAGGCGTGAGCGCGTTGTGCAACGCCGCCGCCGCCCGGTCTTCGGGCGTCACCACGCGCTCGTCGCCCAGGGGCGCGTCGCCGGTGGCACGGTCCAGATGCAGGTCGTCGTGATTTCCGGATGGGATGGTCATCTACTACCTCCCATACGTGCGATGAGCTGCTCTCGGATTTGGGCCAGGCCTCTTCGGATGTTAGTTTTTACCGTTCCGAGCGGTAACCCGGTCTGTGCGGCAATCACTTCGTGCGTAAACCCCCGGTCAATCGATAGGCGCAGCACCCGCTTCTGGTCTTCGCCGAGCGACTCAAAGAGCGTTTTTGCGATTTCCGCCTCTTCACTGCGAATCGTGCCGTTATTCGCCTCAACCATCTCTTCGGGGAGCTGGGCGGGTGTCGCGTGGCGCGTTTCCTTGCGATATCGGTCGATCAACCGCCGACGGGCCACCACGGAGACAAACGTCACTTCCTCGCCGCGGCTGGGGTCAAACTTGGGTGCCTTCTTCCACAAGTACACCAGCACATCCTGCACGGCCTCTTCCGCGTCGGCTTCAGATCGCGTGAACCGCCGTGCGAGCGACCACAAAAGGTCGCCATACTGCTCGACGAGTTCTCGCAGAGCGTTGGCCTCTCCGGCGGCAACCTTCGGAAGGATGTGCTTGGGATCCATGGTGGACACTGTCGGAAGTGTATATGTCCGACCGCTCCAGGTTCGCACAATTAAAATCCAACATGCACTTCTTTTCGTAGTCCGAGTCGAAGTCGGGGCGAAAACGCGTCGGGAGTTCTACCATCGCACCCCCGCGCGATCGGCGTGCTGTCGCTTCGCTTTGGCCTTTTTTCGGCGGGCGGCTGCGCGAAGACGGCCGCTCGTTCACAAATTTTTCATGGCCTCATCCAGCAGCGCGGTGGCCTCCGCGCTCGTCGGCGCTTCGGCGATGAACCGCATGATCGGCTCGGTGTTGCTCGCCCGCACATGCAGCCACGCCCTCCGAGATGCGAAGTCAACCCACACCCCGTCCGACGTGTCCACCCGCTCGCTCGCGTACGCCTTGGCCAACGCCACCAGCCCGGCCGTCGCGTCTTCGCGTTTCGCAAGGTCCTTCTTCCGCTTTTCAATCGCGTAGCTCGGCAGGCTCGCCACCAGATCGCTCACGCTGCGCCGCCCGCCGTCGAGAAGGCCCACCACCAGTGCCATCGCCGAAAGCGAATCGCGCACGTATGTCACGCGGGGCCAGATGAGCCCGCCGTTGCCCTCACCGCCGCAGATCACGCTGCGCCCGGCCGCGGCTTCGCGCTTCATGGCCGCTACCACGTGCGCCTCACCCACCGGCGTGCGAATCACCTTCGCTCCGTAGCGCCCTGCCACATCATCCAGCATGCGCGAGGTGCTGAGGTTGGTCACCACCACCGCATCGGGCGCGCTGCCCGCGGCTTCCAGCAGCGCCATGGCGCACAGCGCCAGCGTGTACTCCTCACCGATGTAATGCCCGCGTTCATCGATGATCGCCAGCCGATCCGCGTCAGGGTCTTGCGCAAAGCCCACCGCGCACTCGCCTCCCACCACCGCGTCGCTCAGGCCGCCGGGCTGCGAAAGGTTCTCGCGGGTCGGCTCGGGCGGATGCGGAAACAGCCCGTTGGTGGCCGCCCCGATGTGGAGAATCTCCTCGCACCCCAGGCTCTCCAGGCACAACCGCGCTCCATCGACGCCCGACGCGTTCACGCTGTCGACCGCGACCCGCACGCCCTCGCCCAGGCGGCTGGGCACATCGCTGATCCCCGCGCTTTCAATCGCGTGAAGCAGCCGATCCACATGCTCGTCGGCGGCGCTGGGCTCAGCTTGCAACGTGCCGATGTGATCCCACGCTTGCCACGACGCTGCACCATCGCGAAACCCGGCGATGATCGCGGCCGCGGCCTCAGGTGGCGGGGCACACGCCGCCGACCCGTGTTCGCCACCCTCGGCAAGCAAGCACTTCAGCCCGTTCCACATCTGCGGGTTGTGGCTGGCGGTCAGCACCATGCCCGCGACGACGCAACCGTCCGTTGCTCGCGCCACCGCGTCGGTCATCACCGCCGTCGTCGGTGTCATCGCCACGCCCAGGTCCACGACATCACACCCGGCGCCGATCAGCCCCGCGATGGCAGCGTGCTGCACCATCTCGCCGCCCCGGCGGCCGTCGCGTCCGATCACGACCGTCACGCGTTTGCCCGCCGCCCGCTTCACCAAAAACGACCCGAACGTGCCGGCAAACCGCGTCGCCACCTCAGGCGTCAGGCTTTCGCCCACCACACCCCGGCACCCGCTCACGCTCAACATCAATGGGCTGGCCATCCGTGTCGTTCTCCGTGCCGGGGCCAGCGATGTGCTTTGCCGAGGCCGACAACGGTACCCCGAAAAACTCGGGCGAGGCATTTCCGAACAAAGGCCGGGGCGACTCGACCCGCCCCCATTCACCCAGGAGCCCCCAAATGTTCGACAACCTGCGACTGGCCGCCAGCGTGGTCTGGCGCGTGCTCTTCGCCCCGCTGTGGATCACATGGCGCGGCTATCGCATTCTGTGGTGGGCCTTTGACGACTCCGACACGCGGCGGGCGGGTGCATCAGCGTCGCTTGCCCCGCGCAATGCCCCGCCCCCGCCCGGAGACCCTCGCAAAGCCTTTGAAGTCGTCGATTCGACGCCCGCTCCTGCCCCGCCGCCCATCGGTGCACTGCGGGGCGGCTACGTTGCCACGCTGCTCTCATCGGCCATCGCCGCCATCCCGACGCGCTTCGCGGTTGCGGATCATCACCTCTCTCCCACCGGCGGCTGGGTCGTGTGGGGCTGGGCGACCCTCGCCGTCGCAGTCGCCAGCCTCTTCTTCGTGCGCCATGTCGCCCGCGAGCACGCCAAGCGCCAGCCTGTGGGGCGTTTCGCGCAGGCCAAGGCCACCGCGGCGGGTGTGGGCCGCGCCGTCGCCAGCGCGGCCAAGGGGAGCGCGTTCGGCGTGTCGCGTGCCGCGAGCCTCGGCAAGAGCGTGGGAGCTCGCACCATCGCCACCGGTCGCACGGTGTGGGGTTCTGCGCCGCTCGCGTGGTCTCGCGCCCGCGTGCAGGGCGTCGCTTCACGCATCAACGCGGCGAGAAGCTCGAAGGCGGCACCACCATCGGCTCCTACCGCCCCTTGAGTTGCGAGGCGAGCATCATCGTGCCGCCGATCTTGACCAGCCCTGGGTCTTGGCCCGATTCGCGCAGCGCATCCTGCAGGTCCGCATTGGTCGCGATGGTGACCGGGGCGGTGTTGCTCACTTGTGTGCGGGCCAAAATCCCCGGGTCGTCTTGAACAATCGAGATGACAACGCGCGACGCGGGCGCAGGTTGCGGGGCATGTTCGTTGGCCGCGAGGTGCGAAGGCAAGGTCACGATTGGCGAGTGTGACGGAGTCAGCGTCGCATGCTTCGGCTCGGGCGGCTGGGATATTGCGATTGGCCGAAGCGCGAACCACGCAGCAAACATGACCGCGCCGCAGAGTGATATCGCTCCCGCCGCGTTTCGCACCCGCCGAACAACACCCCGCCGCGCCACCACCGGGCGCAGGGTTTCGAGAAGCGCCGCCTGCCGGGCCGCGGCTTGCTGGCTGAGTCTGGGGGGCGTCACGGCACCACCCCCTTGGCGAGGTCCCGCAACTTTGCGAGCGCCCGCCGCACGCGCCCATGCGCCACATCGCCGCTCGTGCCGATCGCCCGCCCGGCCTGGTCAAGCGTGCTCCCGCCCGCGAGACGCTGCATGAGCAATTCGTAGTCGTGCAGAGGGAGCGTGGGCAGTACTTGGCGAAGCCACGCGGCCCGCGTGTCGCTCGAAATAGCCGCGCCGTCCTGCACTTCGCATGCGCTTGGTATGTCGCGTTCGCGCCGCCCGCGTCGGCGTTCGGCTTTCATCGCGTCCAGCGAGAGCCGCAGCGCCACCTTCCCAAACCACGCGCTCAACTGGGCCTCGCTTTCCAGCACCGGAATGGACTTGGCGGCCTTCAGCATGGTTTCCTGCGTGACATCCAGGCAAAACGATTCGTCGCGTCCGGTGGCACTCATGCTGAGGGCCAGCACTCGCGGGAACCACTGGCGATACAGGGTCTCAAAAGCGGCAACGTCGCCATGGGCGACGGCGCGTGTGAGGCGTGTGACCTCCCCCACCCCGGGCATGAGACCTCCCGGGTTACTTGGCCGGCGTGCCCGGAGCGCCGCTGCCATCGGTGGCGGGCGGGTCGGATGGGAAGTCGCGATACGAGTCACATCCGAACTCCTTGGCCAGCCCATCCAGACGAGTTGCCATCTCGTCGTCGGTCCACACGCGGATGTTTGACCGATCCGCGGCCGGAAAGTGCCCGCCGAAATGGTCTTGCCCTGAGAAGATGATAGTTTGAAGGGTGCTGTCGAAGCGGGCGAACTCGGCGGGGGAAAGAGCCTTTGTGTTGATGATCAATGA
The DNA here is from genome assembly GCA_041661205.1 of Phycisphaerales bacterium. GTDB lineage: Bacteria > Planctomycetota > Phycisphaerae > Phycisphaerales > UBA1924 > RI-211. The sequence continues at coordinate 8,532 of JBAZUW010000019.1, read as the reverse complement.
GACCCATGAGTCGCCACGGTCGAGTGTCAGCTTGGCCAGTTGGTTGACTCGCTCTTCCTGAAGGACCGCAAGGCTGAGTTCTTCCCGGGTCTTGCGGGCCTCTGCACCTGCCGCGTCCATCTCTTGCTCTGACACTCCTCCCGACTCGCGAGCCGCTCGGAGACGTTCCAGCTTCGCCTCCGCCGCGCTTACTCGCTCTTCGGCGGCGCGACGGCGTGTCCCGGCTTCTCGAAGCTCAGCATTTAGTCCGATGCGCCTCATCGCCTCCTGCTTCTTTGCGTCCTGCTCTGACTTGCGAGCGTCGGCATCCTTCCGCATCTGATCCAGAACGTTCTTGACGGTTGCCTGCTGCATTTCCGTCCCACGGACGATGAGGAGCGCGGTCTGGGGATGGAACTTGACCTCCGGGGGTGGGCCCTGCTCGCCCATGGTCATCTGGAGGGCCGCCTCCACCGCGCTCAGCAACGCGTCCGGGGAAACCCTGTCTCCGGCTTGCATGCTTCCCGCCCCGCCGAGTAACTCTCGAACCGAGCACACGACGACGCCGCTGGAGGGGTTCGGGCCGGCGCCCCCGGGCAACCCTGCCAGCATCTGCCGGTCCTGGGCGTTCACCTTTTCCTGCATCTCGCGACTGAAATAATCGACCCCGAACGCGTCGCCCCCCTGGGACCGGCCGCCCCCCAGGACGTCGATGTCCCATCGCCCCTCACTGCCGTTGGATGCCGCTTGCATCGCTTTCACCGCCGTGATGGTGTTCACATCCTGCAGTTCGATCGACGCCAGCTGAACCGTGCGTGCCGCGGGGGAGAGGATGACATTGACCGGGAAGCTCGCGGCTTCCTTGATGGCCCGGACATATTCCTCAGCCGTGCCACCTTGGAACCTGATCGAGAGTTTGGGTTCATCGTCGGGCAATGCCGAGGTGGGCTGGCTGGGGGCCCGGCCCCCGGGCATCTGACCCGGAGGCCCCTTTGGCTGAGCCCACGCGGTCTGAACACTCCCAGCCGCGAACACGGCCAGACTCGCACACAACACGATGAGGCTCGGACGGAAACGCGCGATACTGGACATGGGTCGCTCCTCTTGAGTGGCACCTCTTGAGTCAGATTGGACGCAGCAGAACGACGCCGGGTGCGGGTTTCGGCGCGCATCACCTGGTTTTGGCGCGCCAAGGTGTTGGTGTATTCGCAAGTGCTTGGCTACCCGGACCTTCGCTTTGCTCAGGTCCGGCGTCGGGCGCAGTCAGGCCCGGCGTCCGGGGGGTGTGCGACGTTGCGACGGTCATTGATTGGTTCGCCAGCATCCCCCACCCCGTCTACCCTGCCCCCATGCACTTTGACGCACATCAACCCGTGATCGCCGATCTTGAGGCGCGGATCTTGACGATCCGCGACTCTCTTTAACTACCCGGCCAAGGTTCAGCTTCTCAGAGATTTAGAAGGCGAGATGGGCTCGGAGGGGTTCTGGAACAGCCAGGACCGTGCCAAGAAGGTCGTCTCTTCGGTCAAGACCCTCAAGGCTCAGATCGACCCGCTGACCAACCTCGCCAAAGACTTTGAAGACGCCAAGGTCGCGTACGAGATGTCCCGCGATGGAAGCGGCGACAAGGACTTGCTCGCCGAGGCCGACCAGCAGCTTTTCGAGCTTGTCACCCGCATGGAAAAAGTCGAGTTGCGTTCGCTCCTCTCCGGCGAGCACGACACCCGCAACTGCTTCCTCACGATCAGCGCCGGCGTCGGCGGCACAGAGGCCAACGACTGGGCCGAGATGCTCTTTCGCATGTATCTCTTCTACTGCGAGAAGATGGGCTTCGAGGTTGAGGAAGTCGACAAAGGCTTCGGCGCTGATGTCGGCATCGACTCGGTCACGCTGCACATCAAGGGGCCGATGGCGTTTGGCTACCTCAAGTGCGAACGCGGCTCCCACCGCCTCGCCCGCGTTTCGCCCTTCAACGCGCAGGGCAAGCGTCAGACCAGCTTCTGCACGGTGGAAGTGACGCCCGAGTTTGAAGACGTGGACGTGCAGATCCCGGACACCGAGGTCGAGGTGACACCGTTTGTTCGCGCCAGCGGCCCGGGCGGGCAGAACGTGAACAAGGTCGCCAGCGCCGTGCGGGTGGTGCACATCCCGACCGGCATTCAGGTGGTGGCGAGTACGTTTCGAGACCAGCCGCAGAACAAGGCGCAGGCTTTGCGGGTGTTGCAGGCCAAGCTGCAGCAGTTGGCGGAAGACAAGCGCGAGCAGGAGATCGCCGCGGCGCAGGGCGGCACGCTGGCGCAGGGCTGGGGGACGCAAATCCGCAGCTATGTCTTCTACGACAACCGGGTGAAGGACCATCGCACCGGGCACGAGAACAGCGACTACGAGGCAGTGCTGCGGGGCGAGATCGCGCCGTTTATCGATGCGGAACTGAAGCGGCGGCGGCTGGAGCGGGAGAAGGTGAAAAAGTAGAGCCGGAGCGGACGGCTCGTCCGGCCTTTCCGAACTCAACGATCAAAACTCGGAGCCACCTATGCGCCCGATGATCAAAGCCCGCATTCAGTCCGCGGCCATCGCCCTCGCAGTGCTGGCGTTCGTCTGGTGGTATCTGGGCTTGCATCCCGTGCTGGGCGGAAGCATCGCCGGGGTCATCGTCCTCTCTCACCTGTTGCCCGCGAAGTGGGATGAGATCGGCAGCGGCGTTGGCTTCGCCATCATCGCGGGTGTGGTGTATTTTTACTTCCATCAGGATCGCGTGGCGGCACTGCTCGGAGCCGTGGCGGCCTTCTACATCTTCGCGGGCGTTCGCGCATTTCCTCGCGGCTCGCCCGCGTCATAGTGCGTCACCTCCCCAGCCGCTCCACCACCTCTTTCGCCCCCGGCACCGCCAGCATCTGCGCCCGCGCCGCCAGTTCTTTGGCCTGCTTGAGGTCGCCGGATTTTTCCAGCCAGATGGCGGCCTGCAAGGTCGATACACCGTCGGCCCCGTCCACCTTCAACTTCGCAAGGTACACGTCGGCGGCGTCCTTGGGGCGACCCATCATGCCGTAGCACTCGGCCTGCAGCAGGTCCACGCCCGGCTCGCGCTTGGCGGCTTCGTCCAGGCCAACCAGCAGCCCCATCGCCTCTTCGGGCTTGCCTTCTCGCTTCAGCGCACGGGCTTCGATCAGTCGCCACACCGTCACGCGGGGTTCAAGCTCGCGGGCCTTGCGTGCGTGCTGCTCGGCGAGCGTGAGCTTGTTTTGCCGCAGCGCGATCTCCGCGAGCGAACCCCACACGATGGCCGCGTCCGGGTTCAGCTTGGCGGCCAGTAGCAGGTTGGCCGACGCTTCGTCGAGCTTTTCCTGCTTCACCTGCACTTGGGCGAGGTACATGGGCGCCCGGAAGTCGGTCGGGCGCTTGGTCATCGAGGCCTGGTAGTGCTCCTCGGCGCGCTCGAGCTTGCCCGCGGCTGCCGCGGCGGTGCCGGCGGCGAACTCCAGGTCGGCATCGCCCGACCCGCACGCGAGGGCCTGCTCATAGGTGGAGTAGGCCTCTTCGGGGCGCTTCTGCGTTGCAAGCAGATCCCCAAGCTGGACGTACAGGCGTTGCTCGGTGAGGTGCTCGGCGATCGCGCCGCGCAGCAGCGCCTCGGCCTGCTTCACCTCGCCGCGGCGGATGAGCTCTTGGGCGGTGTTCTGGATCGTGTCGAGCTTGGCACCGTCGGCGACGCTGGTGGCGGCGGGTTGGGATGCGAGCTGGGCGCTGGACTTTGCAAGCGCTGCCGTGCTGGAGTTTGGCGGGTTGCTGGCCTTGGGCGCCGCCCCGCGAAGACCGGCCACCACCAGGAACCCCGCCCCCACCAGCGAGATGGCGAGGGCCGCGAGGATGGCCGGGCGAGCGGAGCCGCGGCGTGAACAAGCATGAAAACCAGCGTGCATCATGAAGAGTACCTTGCGAGTGCGGGCGTACACTGGGCAAATGGCCCAGAACGACGCCGCCCAACCTGATTCTGCTACCAACGAACTGCCCAAACAGTATCGGCCCGCCGACCACGAACCGAGAATTTGGAAGGCCTGGACCGATGCCAAGGCCTTCCACGCCGACCCGGGTCGGGTTTTGCGAGGGGAAGCGCCGCCGTACTGCATTCTGATTCCACCGCCCAACGTGACGGCCGCGCTGCACCTTGGGCACGCGCTGAACAACACGCTGCAGGACATTCTGGCGCGGGCCCACCGCATGCGCGGCTTCGAAACCCTGTGGATGCCGGGGACGGACCACGCGGGAATCGCGACGCAGGCGGTGGTCGAGAAGCGGGTGATGAAGGACGAGAAGAAACGCCGCACGGACTTTTCGCGCGAGGCGTTCGTCGAGAAGATCCAGGCCTTCAAGGACGAGTACGAGGCGGTGATCACGAATCAGTTGAAGGCGATGGGGTGCTCGTGCGACTGGGATCGGCAGCGCTTCACGATGGACGAGGTGTGCGCCAGCGCCGTGCGCGAGGCGTTCTTTCGGCTCTTCAAAGATGGCCTGATTTATCGCGGCAAGCGACTGGTGAACTGGGACCCAGCCCTCCAAACTGCCGTGGCCGACGACGAGTGCTACGACGAAGAAATAGACGGAGCGTTTTACTACCTGCGGTATCCGCTGGTGCACGCCGTGCCTGCCGAACGCGAGGACCCGCAGCCGGTGACGTGGGATGAACTCGTGGCGAGGGGCTACCCCGGTGCCGCAGAACACCCGGCCGACCAGCCCGCGTGGGTGACGGTGGCGACCACTCGCCCCGAGACATATCTGGGCGACACGGCGGTAGCACTCAACCCGCACGACCCGCGGGCGAAGGCGCTGCGAGGGATGTTCGTGGAGTTGCCGCTGGTGGGCCGGGTGATCCCGATCATCGAGGACGCATACGTGGTGCTGCCGGAGCGCTACGCCCGCACCGAAGAAGAAAAGAACGACCCCAAGGCGGCGATGGCGACCGGCTTCCTGAAGGTGACCCCCGCGCACGATCCGAACGACTATGAGCTGGGCCAGCGCCACAAGGCGACAATCGAAGCCGCGGGCGTGCAGGTGCTGACCAACATCTTCGCGCCGGATGGACGCGTGTCGGACAAGCACGGATGGAGCGACGTAGGCGACGCCCACATCTTCGTGGGCAAGAAGCGCGAGGAAGCCCGCAAGCTGGTGAAGCAGGAGTTCGAGGCCCGCGGGCTGTTCGAAGGCAGCAAGCCCCACCGCCACAGCGTAAAGCACAGCGATCGCAGCAAGGCGATCATCGAGCCGTACCTGAGCGATCAGTGGTATGTGAAGGTGACCGACCCGAGGATGGCGCAGGCGGCGAACGAGGCGCTGGTGGGCGATGGTTCCCCTTCACAATCTAGTGGCACAGGCCTCCGGCCTGTGTCTTCCCGATCTACCTCTTCTCGTGGCACGGGCGGCCCGCCTGTGCCTTCTTCATCTTCCCAATCTCGTGGCACAGGCGTCCCGCCTGTGCCTTCCCACCCTTCTTCTTCTCTGATTTCTTCCTCCCTCTCAGTCCACGCTCGCAATCTCCCCCATTGGCAGGCCGGGGGCGAGACCTATTTCATCACGTTTCGCCTCGCCAAGGGCGAACTCTCACCCGCCGAGCGCGACACAGTCCTCGCGGCCTGCAAGCACTGGGACGGTGAGCGACTCGAACTCAACGCCGCGGTGGTGATGCCCGACCACGTGCATCTCATCTTGACTCCGTTTCGTCGGGCCGATTCAGAGTGGTGGTCACTCTCCGAATTGCTCCACAGCATCAAGTCGTTCAGCGCCCACGAGATCAACAAGGCCGAAGGCTCGGCGGGGCCTGTGTGGCAAGATGAGTCATTCGATCGGATCATTCGGCCGGATGAAGTGATTGAGACGCTGGCGTATGTGCTGGGCAACCCGGTGGCCGCAGGGCTGGTGTCGGATTGGAATGCGTATCAATGGACATGGGCACCGGAAGAGACCAGGCAACTCAAGCATCGGCATGCCGAGCGCCATCGCCGGGAAGAGGGAAGTGAAGGACACAGGCCGGAGGCCTGTGCCACGAGATTGGGTAGGGAAGATGCCGCCCCCCTCACCTTCTTCCCCGCCCGCTACGCCAAGACCTACGAGCAGTGGCACGACGGGATTCGCGATTGGTGCATCAGCCGCCAGCTTTGGTGGGGGCATCGGATTCCGGTGTGGAAAGCCCAGCAATTCGCATCTCCAGAAGAGATTGTTGCACCCACACTTGAGGCCGGGTTCGAGGCACTCAGGCAAGCAGAACTGCAGTTTGAAGAGAAACTCAAGAAGTACGAGGATGAGAATCGAATTTGGCGAAACCAACTCGCAGGCTCGCTTGAAGCCGTGGTTGCAGACATGGCAGTTGGTCGTCGAATTGAGTACTCCGGGGGCTTTGAGTGGTGCGTTCGACGTGAGGATGACACCGAAGTTGTCTCATTGTTAGAAAGCCTCGGCTTCACCCAAGACCCCGACGTCCTCGACACCTGGTTCTCCTCCGCCCTCTGGCCCCTCTCCACGCTCGGCTGGCCGAACCCGGAAGCCGCGGCTGCAGCCACTCATGATCCTTCCATGAAGGATCTCCTGGCCGCCTTCAACCCCACTTCCACCCTCTGCACCGCGCGCGAGATCATCACCCTATGGGTCAGCCGCATGGTGATGTTCAATCGCTACTTCTTGCCGGAAGCCTGGCCTCCTTCCACCCCTAATGCCCAGTGCCTAGTGCCTAATGCCTCCGGCTTTGGTCGCGGCCCCGTCCCCTTCCGCGACGTCTTCATCCACGCCGTCATCCAAGATGGCGAAGGCCGCAAGATGTCCAAGAGCCTGGGCAACGGCGTCGACCCGCTCGACATCATCGCCACGCACGGCAGCGACGCCATGCGCTTCACCCTCTGCCAGATGACCACCAACACCCAGGACGTGCGCCTGCCCGTCGTCAAAGACCCCAGCGGCAAAAACACCAGCCCCAAGTTCGACCTCGGGCGCAACTTCGCCACCAAACTCTGGAACGCCGCCAAGTTTGCGATGACCATCCTCAGCGCCAACCCCGCGCCGCAGGAGGCGCCGTCCCGCGACTCGCTCACGCTGGCGGACCGCTGGATGCTCTCGCGCCTCGCGGCCGCCATCCAAACCTGCGACAACGCCCTCGCCGACTACGAGTTCAGCGTCTACGCCCAAACGCTGTATTCGCTGCTGTGGAACGACTTCTGCGACTGGTACCTCGAAGCAATCAAGCCCAGCGTCGCCGAAAACCCCGGCACACGTTGCGTGCTGCGCTCCGTGCTCGATGCCATTCTGCGCCTGCTCCACCCGGTCATGCCCTTCGTCACCGAGACGATCTTCGAAGCCCTCGCAAAGTTCCCCGGCGCGACGCCAGCGGGCCTGACGCTCACCCCCCCGCGCAAGGCCGGGCTCCTGTGCCTCGCGGGTTGGCCGCTGGCCGACGCCACCCTGCACGACGCCCACGCCGCCGAGCAGTTTGAGAAGATGCGCACGCTTGTCAGCGCCATCCGCGAAATCCGGGCCCAGCACAACGTGCCGTTCAAGCGCAAGATCACGCTCCACCCACCCAGCGGCATGGCGGTGATTCCTTCCGCCGACCTCACCAGCACACTGGCCGGGCTGGAAGCGGTGTCGCACGCCGCCCCCGCCGGCCCCAGCGTCACATTCATCGCCGACACGCACGAGTATCGCCTCAGCAACCTCGCAGACGAAGTGGACGAAGGCGCGGAGAAGTCGCGCCTTTCCAAACTCGTTGCGGACCTCGACAAATCCATCGCCACGCTCGAAGGCCGCCTCAACAACCCCGGCTACGCCCAAAAAGCCCCGCCCAACATGGTGCAGCAGACCAAAGACCAACTCACCAAGGCCCAAACCGAGCGCGCCGCCGCGGCCGCCGCCCTGGCGGCACTCGCATGACCCCGCGCCGCACCTGTCCTCCGGTGGTTCGGCTGCCTTGGGTAGCACCGCTCTGCAGAGCGGTGTGCCTCGGTCTCACCCTCCTCCTGCCCGCTTGCGCCTCCGACACCCCTCCGCAGATCGGCCAGATCTCCCCCGCGCCGCAGGCGGCCACTGCCTCCCCCGGAGCCGCGGCCCCAGCAGGGGTCGTCAGCACCGAGGCCTGGACCCTCGAAGGCAAAACCGGCCAGCTCATCACCACCCCCCACTATCGCATCTTCACCACCATCGACAAGCCGTACATCCTCGATCGACTGCCCTTGTTCATGGAGGCGGCCCTCGCCAACTACACCACCAGCCTTGAAGACCTCCCCGCCCCACGCCAGCCGCTGGAGACCTACCTCCTCGCTACCCGCCCGCAGTGGACCCGCGTCACGCAGCGAGTGATGGCCGACCAGGCCGAGGTGTATCTGCGGATTCAACGCGGCGGCTTCGCAGCCGGCGGCAAGGCGATTCTCTACGACATCGGCCCCCGCGACACCTTCGCCATCGCCGCCCACGAAGGGTGGCACCAGTACTCGCAGAGCACCTTCCGCACGCCGCTTCCCACGAGCCTCGAAGAAGGCCTCGCGACCTACATGGAAGGGTTTCGGTGGATGCCCG
>JBAZUW010000018.1:0-26576 GCA_041661205.1 Phycisphaerales bacterium | reverse complement strand
CAAGCAAACCGTCACCGCCCGCAAGGGTGCCAGCTTCTTCAGCTCGTCCGACAGCTTCGGAATGATCCGGGGCGGCCACATCGACCTGTGCATCCTGGGTGCCATGCAGGTCAGCCAGGAGGGCGACATCGCCAACTGGATGATCCCCGGCAAGATGGTCAAGGGCATGGGCGGCGCGATGGACTTGGTCGCGGGCGTCAAGCGTGTGGTGGTGGTGATGGAGCACACGGCCAAAGGCGCGACCAAAGTGGTAAAGGCCTGCTCCCTGCCGCTGACGGGCAAGCGCTGCGTGAACATGCTGATCACCGACCTGTGCGTGATGGAAATGGACCCCACCAAGCACCGTTTCGTCCTAAAGGAACTCGCCCCAGGCGTGAGCGTGGATGACGTGAAGCGTCAGACGGAGGCGGAGATCATCGTGCCGGATGCGGTGGGGGCGATTGGGGTGTGATGTGGAGCGGGTTGCCCCGTAGTTGCCGCAGGCGCCGTGAAGTGACGGGAGCGTTTCGGCGGAAAAAGTGGATTGCGGCGAAACCGACTTCAGGTATGCTCCGGAGAATCAGTAGTTGCACTCTAAAAAGCCGCGCGGAAGCAAAACGTTTTTATGGCGCGTCTGTTTCCAATCTTGCTCGGTGCTATACAAGGTAAAACGCATGAATTTTGCAAGCCACGAGTGTCGGGGTCGGGTTTGGGGCCGTCTACGTGGCGTGGTGGGACGGGCGCTGCTCGTGGCGATGGCGCTCGTTGTGCTTGCCAGCGCCTCACAGGGCCAATGCGGCGATTCATGGATTCGCACTGGTGCGCAGGGCGGGCCCGGGGTCTCCGGAAATGCTTATGCAACCCTCACTCTGGCGAATGGCGATGTCTTGGTGGGGGGGGACTTTGCGGGTGCCTTTACCCGGTTCTCCACGGAAAGCAGGACCTGGCTTCAATCCGGAGCCGCCGTTTCTGGTTCGGTGCGAGCGATGAGCACGCTGCCGGACGGGAATGTGATCGTGGCCGGGAATATCACGGTGGCGGGATTGGCCGGCACCAGTGGTGTGGCGGTATATCACCCGGGCGACGGTTCCTGGTCCGCGCTGGGCGCGGGCATTCGGGGTGAGGTGGACGCGGTGTTAGGGTTGCCCTCCGGGGAGATTTACGCGGGCGGCCGGTTCAGCTCGGCGAATGGTCAAGGCTTTAGCGGTGTGGCGAAGTTTGACCCGGCTGCGAACGCATGGTCAGGTGCCGGGCTCGCGACGGATGGACCGGTGCTCAGCATCAAGATGCTCGCAGATGGTGATCTGGTATTTGGCGGAAGTTTCGTTGTTGCGGGTGGTGTGCAAGCAAGCCGGATCGCCCGTTATCACCCGCAGACTGGGGCATGGTCCGCGTTGGGAGTGGGGCTGAACTCATCGGTCTACTCGATCGGCGTGCTTTCGACGGGAAGGCTCGTGGTCGCGGGCGACTTCTGGCTCGCGGGGAGCGTTTCGGCGTCACGAGTTGCCGCGTATGACTTTGAAACGGGAGCCTGGTCGGCGCTCGGGCTGGGCGTGCCTGGCTGGGCGAACGCAGTCGCGGTGTTGCCGGGCGACGTGGTTGTAGTCGGCGGCCCATTCCAGACGGCGGGAGGCATCCCTGCCAACCGGATTGCGAGAGTCGATCCCGATACCGGAAACTGGACCACCTTGGGCACCGGCACAACCGGCCCAATCCTCGCGCTAGAAGCACGGGCCGATGGATCATTTTTAGCGAGCGGCAATTTTCAAGCAGTTGGAGGAACAACGCTCGGAAATGCCAAGGTCGTGTCGTACAGCATGAACACGCGGCAGTGGCACACGGTAGGTGGTCGTCTTAATGGTTGGGTTGGTTATGTTGATGTCACGGGTGATGGCGATGTGGTCGTGGGAGGAGGGTTCTCCACGGTTCCGGGCGCGTTCGCCAACAATATCGCGAAGTACCACCCGCAGGACCAGACCTGGACTCCGCTGGGGCGTGGCACGAACGGGGAAGTGAGCGTGGCCATCGCGACGCAGGATGGCGACGTCATCGCGGGCGGGTCGTTTTCGTCCGCGGGTGGGGTGGCTGCGACCAACGTCGCACGATATCATCCCGCGACAGACACCTGGTCTGCGATGGGTGCGGGCATGTCCGCAGAACCGTGGTATGCGACTCGTCTTAGAAACGGTGACATAGTGTTTTGCGGCTCGTTCGTTACGGCAGGTGGAATCCCCGCCGCTCATGTTGCAAGATACACACCGAGCACGAATCATTGGTCATCGCTGGGAAGCGGAACCAACGGCATCACATACGCACTTGTAGAACTTGAGAACGGCGACATCGTGGCCTCGGGCCAGTTCACGGAGGCTGGCGGGGTACCTGCACTCCGATTTGCGCGTTATCAGCCGAGTACGAATACTTGGTCCCCGCTTCCCTCGAGCCCTTCCGGCTTTGCGTTGATTCTTCTGGTTATGCCCAATGGCGATCTTGTGGCGGGAGGAAGCTTGGGGACGATTCCCGGCGAAAGCGCCAATGTCGCGATCGCCCGGTACAATCAGCAAACCGGCGTTTGGACGGCACCTGGTTCGGGCCTTGTGAGCAACTACGTCTACAGCATGATAGCGATGCCGAACGGCGACATTCTTGTTGGCGGCGACTTTACTCGGATTGGCCCGATCATACCGGCAAGCGGAATCGTCCGACTTAGCGCCTCTGATGGAATGTTGCATTCGCTTCAGCCCGGAATCAGCGGAAGTAATACAGGCGGACTGCCCGTCGTGTTGTTCATGAATGTGCTTCCGGGTGGTGATGTATTGATCGGAGGAGACTTCGTATCTGCGGGTGGGCTGCCTTCTGTGTCGTTTGCACAACTGCACTTTGCGTTTTCGGTTCAACCCCTGCCGGTATCAACCTGCCCGGGAACAAGCGTCACCTTTTCGGTCGAGCCATCGGAGAATCAGTTCGTCTCCTTTCAGTGGCGCAAGGACGGCGTGCCGCTAGACGCAGCCCTTAATCCCTCGGCCGCGACCAGCATGCTTGCGATTGCAAGTGTGCAAATGGCCGATGGGGGCGAGTATGACTGCGTCGTGACGACAAGCTGCGGCTCCATCAGCTCGGATCGTGCACAACTCACGGTTTATCGTGGATATTCCAGGATCTGCGGCGGCCCCGGCTGCGACCCCGATGTGAACCACGACGGCAACGCCGACGACACCGACATCGCCTACCTCATCAACGCCATCGCCGGCGGAGCCAACCCCACCGGCATCGACCCCGACTTCAACCAGGACGGCAACGCCGACCAGACCGACATCGACGCGCTCATCAACGTCGTGGCCGGGGGCGATTGTCCGTGAGGGGCAGGCAGTCAGCCAGTGTGAGGCAACCGGCACCAGAGTGGAACCGAGTCGCTCGCCGCGGGAGACGTTCGACTACTTCCCGCCTCACTGCGGCGTCAGCAGCACGAATCTCGGGTCGTCGGTCATCGCGATCGCGTTCTGATACTCCGAGCCCAGGCTCGCCACCAGGTCGGTGTATTGCAGCCAGTGAATGGAGAGGGCGGTGAGGGCCGCGAAAACCACCCACGCACCGATTTCCGCGTGCCGCGTGTGGCGCAGACGGTAGAGAATTCCCAGCCCCAGCAGCGTGGTGAAGAGCTTCCACGCGACGACCGCCCAGGGGGAGTTGAGGTTCATGATGGCCCGCGCCAGCGGGTTGGCCTCGAGCATCCCCATGTTGGTGGCGTACATGAGCGTCATCCACAGGTCGCCCATAGCCAGGATGAGGGAAGCCCCCAGCAGCATTTTCACGCGCCACGCCCGCCAGCGGGGCGTGGTGCAGGGGGCGAAGTGCTCACCCACTCGGCGACAGGTTTTGAACCAGGTGGCCGACCAGGGAGTCCAGGGATTGTCGCCCCATACAAACATGGCCCGGAGACATCGGCGCACTTCAGGCCCAACCCAAGCGCCACCTTCACATTCACAATTGCGAGGTGTCGGGGCGGCGGGCAGGGGCTTCGCGGGGGCGCAAAAGGCCGCGACTTTGGGACCATGGCGTGGGCGTCAGGTCCGAAAGCCTCAACCGGGGTGCCGGGCGCGCCGATGGAACGCGTTGGCGATTGTCGCGGCTGGAAGCCGAGATCAGGTCAATCATCTGTCGGGATCCCATATTTCTCTGACGGCGGGAACCGGTTCGACCCGCGGGGAGTCTGCAGACGTATGGATCGATAACGAGGCCGCCCGGGTTTGCAGCCCGGAGCGCCTCTCCCGGAGGCGTCGTGCGACAGATCGCGGCAATCAGTCTTGCAGGAATGAGCATCGCGGCCGGGCCTCTGGCGGCCCAGCCGGTGCTGGTGCCCCCGCCGGTGCGGGCGATTCAACCTTCAGCACGGTCGGTCTTTCCAGATGACTCGGTCATCGCCCGCGATGCCCTGCTGCGCGTGCGCGAGCTGGCCGGGGTGGGTAACACCGCCGAAGGTCTACGCGTGCTGCAGAGCGTGCTGGACAGCGAAGCGGACAAAGTCCTTCCCAGCGCGGCCGACCCAGATGTCTGCGTGCCAGTGCGCGGGCTGGCGCACGAACTTCTGCTGGGCGAGCCGGCGCTCCTCGCCAAGTATCGTGAGTTGGAGGGACCCCAGGCGGAGTTGCAACTGAACCGGGGCGAGCTCGAGAGCGTGGTGCGCGCCCGGTTTTTGACCCCCGCGGGGTTTGAGGCGGCGTTGCGCCTGGCGCAAGGGCATTACGAGTCGGCCCGGTTCAACGCCGCGTTTCTGACGCTCGAAGAGCTTGAGAAACACCCGGACCGAAAGGGTGACAAGGCCAAGCAAGCCGCGGCGTTGTTGACGCGGGTGGGCCCGTACATCGCGCGCCCGCACGTTCAGCAGCTTGTGTCGCGCTGGCGACAGGATGCGGGCTTGCCGGCAACTGAAGGGGCACCGGCACCCGTGCTGCCGGTGCTGGCAGCCACCGCGGCGACATCGCTCGCGCCGCTGCCTGCGATCGATACTGCGGAAATCAGCGTCCCCGCCCTGCAGGCCGTCGCGCTCGAGCCGCTGCCGGAGACGGGTGAAGACCGGTCGGGCAAGCTGGCGTGGGTCATGCCCAGCGTGGCGGGCGAGCGCGTGTATCTGAACGACGGCGCCTGGGTGCGCTGCCTGGATGCGGCCACGCTGGCGCCCCGATGGGCGCAGCGCCCGGAACGCGGTGCCATGCGCCTGCTCGGTGGCAGCGATCAGATCTTCGGCATGATCGGCTATCAATCCGGGCTCCCCGAAGATGTCTCGAGCGTCACGGTCGCCAACGGTGTGGCCATCACGCCCGGCGGCATCGCCACCGGGGGCGGGCGCATGGGCGATCGACGCGTCCACGCCTTTGACGCCCTCACGGGGCGGCCCCTGTGGCGGGAGGACGTCTCCACCCTCGACTCGCACCTGAACGAGACGATCGTGCTGGGCCCCATCGTGGTCGAAGGAGACATCGCGGTGGTGGCACTGCGAAAGTCCAACGTTTCCAAGCGCGTCAACGCGTTGTACCTCGCGGGGCTCGACCTGTACACCGGGTCGCTGCGCTGGTGGAGGCTGGTGGGCAGCGTCGGGACCAACCCGTGGGGGCGGGTGCAGACCCGGCCCGACGCCACCGTCCTTGAAAACGGCATCGTGTACCGGGCCGACGAGATGGGCGTGATCGGCGCGTATCGCGCGGACAGTGGCATGCCGGTGTGGGTGCGCCTGGGTGCGGGCCTTTCCCGAATCAACGACTTTCAGCAGAATCGCTTCTTGCAGCAGACGCCCGCCTACCAGATCACCTGCCCGGTGATCTATGGCGAGAGCCTGTTTTGCGTCGAGCCCGGGCGCGGGCGGGTGATCCAGCTTGATCGAAACACCGGTGCCATGCTCGCGTCCCGGGATTCCTCGGCCCTGGGCGAGCCGAAGTATTTATTGATCGCGGGAAACCAGTTGGCGGCGGTGGGCGATGGCCGAATCGCGTTCGTGCCCCTGGACGAGTTTGCATCCGGCAAAGTGCGGGTAACGCCCCAGCAGTCGCAGCCCCCAATCGTCGGGCGGGCCTGCGTGTCGGGTGATCGGGTTCTGGTGCCGCTCGACGGCCAGTTGCTGTTCGTGTCGCCCAACGAGCCTGAGCAGCCGGAACGCATCGACGCGCCGGGGATGGGAAACCTGGTCGTGGCAGAGGTGCCCGCGACACCCGCCCACCTGATCTCGGCCGACGGGCGGCGAGTCTCAAGCTACATGAAGTGGGATCGCGCCAACGCCCTGCTCGAAGCCCGCATCGCCAAGAGTCCGACCGACCCGGACCCGCTGCTCACTTCTATCAAACTGCTCAAACGTGCCGGCAAGCCCGAGGCCGTGCCCGCGCTCGCCGACCGTGTTCTGAAGCTGCTGGACGCGGATGCCACCTCGACGCGTTCCCTGGCGCTGCGCGGGCGACTCTTTGATCTGCTGCTTGGGATGATCCGCGATGCCGCGATCGCGGTGAACGGGCAGCCGGCGCCCGACCCAGCGCCCACAGACGCAACTCCCTCCGCCATCAGCCAGCCGCCGGCCAGTGTCGACTTGGCTCAACTGGACGCGGTGGCCCAGCGCCTGGAGCGTTGCGCCGAGTCTCCGGACCAACTGGCCGCCTTGGCGTTTCAGGTCGCGTGGCTGCGTGAAGCCCAGAGCCGGCCGGATGCGGCGATCGAGGCCTATCAGCGCGTATTGCTGGACCCCGCCTTGGGAGCCCTACGCCCCACATGGCTCACGTCGGACGAAGATGGTTCGTCGGCCAACCCGCTGGCTGCGGACGAAGCCGCCCGGCGACTGCGCCGGGTGCTGCGGAAGGCTGGAGCCAAGGCCTACGCGGCCTTTGATGAAGAAGCCGCGACACAGTTTCGAAGTGCGGCGGGCGCGTCGCCGGATGATCTGCTCGTGCTGGCCCGGCGATATCCGGCCGCGAGCGTGACGCCGGAAATCTACCTGGCCGCTGCCGAGGCGCTCGTGAAGCGTCGCGACGTGCCAGCCGCCCGGCGGGCGCTCGGCGCCGGGGTGGCGGCCGCGGAACTGTCCGCCTCGATCGGTCGCAGCGACGATGGTGCCGGGCTATCGCGCCTGGTTGGGGCGCTGGTCGCGGCCTCTCCGGACCTTGCGCAGCAGGGCACGCTGTATCGCTCGCTCCTGAAGCTGGCCAAGGAGCGCCCGAGTCTGACCGTGGCGGTGGGGGGCACGCCTCAGCCGATCGACAGCGTGGTGAAGTCGATCCGCGCCGGGCTCGCGGCCCGCTTGCCGCTGCCGGCGATCGGGCCGGAGGTGTCGCCCGTAGCACAGGCGATCGAAGGGTGGGAGCCGCTGGAAGGCCTGCTGCGCACCAGCGCGGGGCTGAGCTGTGACACCCTCATGATGTACAGCGAAACACGCCAGGAAGTGGCGCTCTGGGGCGTCCGCGCGGAGGACAATCAACTGCGGCCCATCTGGTATCGGGGCGTGCGCGTCCGGCCGAGCGTGCTGCGGGTGGGGCCGGATACCACGCTCATGTTCTGGCCCAGCCCCCGGGGCGGATCCATCGAGAGCATCGACCTCGATGGCGCGAGCCTGTGGCGCACGGATGATCTCAACGCCCTCTTCGGGCCCGGTGCTGATCCGAACGAGCGAATCCCCACACCCATGGACGGACAGGTCCGCCCGGATGATCTGCTGTTCACCATCGCCGGCGACACGCTGTGCCTGGTGCAGCGCAGCGGCAAGACGGCAGGCATCAGTCTGACCAGCGGCACCACCTTGTGGAACCGCACCGTGCCCGCCTCAAGGGTGTATGAGGTCGCGTCGGTGGGCGGGTGTGTGCTCGTTGCCGGCTCCATGCACCAGGACAACCCAAACGGAAGCTGGGTCGCGTATCTGGGCGCGATCGACCCCGTCACCGGCGAGACCAAGAGCACCATTCAGGCGGCCTCGCTGGGTGACCACGTTCGCTGGATTCGCGCCCTGCCCGGGGGCGATGCGTTGGTAGGCACCAGCGACGGGCTCGTGCGCTTCGAGCCCGCGTCCGGCACCATCCGCTGGAGCGTGCCCGACGGGGTGATCCGCACGACGATCTCCGCGTGGGTGCTGACACGCAGCGCCTACGTGCTGGATGGTGACGTGGTGCTCCACCACGTCGATCTGGCCACCGGAAAGCGCACGCCCATGCAGCAGGAGACTCGCGCCAAGCTCACGCTGCCGGTCGTTGCCTCGCCCACGCCCGGCACGCTGGCGCTGGGCAGCACGCGCGGCATGATCGTTATGAATGACGAAGGCAAGGTGGTGGGGGTGGATGCGCTGGACGACCAGACCCGAATCGAACCCCCCGCGATCGGGCAGGATTATGCGGTCGCCATCGAGCCACCGGACCGCGAGCTGGGCAACTCCGATACCGACACCTTTGTCGCGAGGCTGTACATCATGGAGCGCCCCAGCGGCAAACTCGCCGCGGTGGAGCGGGTCCGCCTCTACGACGTCCCTCGCAGCATCTCGCTGCTGGATGGCAAGATCGTGCTGGGTCAAGGCGCGGTCACCATCGTGCTGGATGCCGGGGGAGAAGCCCCGAAGCCGGGTGTGACAAAGTAGAACCCGGCTCGGCGCAAGCCCGGCCCGCGGCCACGCTCACGCCCATTCAATCGTCACGCCCGCTTCTTCGGGCGTCACGATCCCCAGTTGCCGCTTCAGGCTCATCGCAAGGTCAGGCGCGGCGAAGCGATAACCCGCCTTGCGAAGCTTCTCCGGCATCGCGCGGCAACTCACCAGCAGCGCCTCGGCCTTGTCTCCCAGCACCGCCTGCAACAAGCCCGCCGGGATCTTCGCAAGCAGCGACCGGTCGAGCGTGGACGCCAGCACACGGGCAAACTCCGCCGAACGAACAATCCCCGGCGCGACGACGTTGATCGGGCCCGAGACGCTGTCATTCGCGATCGCAAACAGCGTGGCGCCGACCACGTCGTCCATGTCCACCCACGGCCACCACGCTTGCCCTTCGCCGGGCACACACCCCATGCCCAGCCGAAACCACGGATACAACGCCTTGAGCAACCCGGAGCGGCGCGCGAGTGCCACGCCGATGCGCAGGTTGACCACGCGCACGCCCGCGGCCCGGGCGGGCTCAGCCGCGGCTTCCCAGTCGCGTGAGACTTCAGCCAAAAATCCGCTTCCCACCCCCGCCGCCTCCGTGAGTTCCTGCTCGCCCCGGTCGCCGTACAGCCCCACGCCCGACGCCACGATCAGCACCCTGGGCGGCTTGGGGCTGGCGGCGATCGTGTTCGCGATGAGGCGTGTTCCCTCCACGCGACTGCTGCGAATCCGCTCGCGCTTTCGCTTGGTCCAGCGCCCCGTGGCGACAGGTTCGCCCGCCAGGTGCACCATGGCGTCCAAGCCATTGAGCGCGTCCGGGGACATCTGTCCACCCTTGGGCCCCGCCCCAGGTTGCCAGAGAATCTCTCCCGGCCCGGGCTTGCGCCGCACGAGTCGTACCGAGTCGTGCCCTGCGGTGGTCAGCACGCCGCAGAGCGCCGAGCCGATGGCCCCCGTGGCGCCGCTCACGCCCACCCGCAGCCACCGTGGCGTGCCCTGCCAGGCGGCCAGATCCGCGTGCATCGCCAGGTCGGCCTTCACCCGCGCGTGCCGGAACGCGAAGAGGCGTTCAAGATCACGCTTCAGGCCGGCCCCGGCAAAGCGCCACGCCAGGGAGTGCATGGGCAGGGTGAACTGCACGGTGTCGGTGAGGACGGAGGTATTGCTCATCACGCCCGGGGAGATCTCGTGCGTGTGGACCCAGGTAGCAAAGGGGCCCTTCCGCTGTTCGTCGATGAACTGCCTGCCGGGGATGAACCCGCGATGGGCGGCGTGCCAGGTAAAGGGGATGATGCCCGCCCGCGAGCGGAAGACCACGCTGCCACCATCGCGGATGCCGCCGGACTGGCTCACCAGGCGAACTTCCTGCCATGGCGGGGTGAGACGCTGGAACGCGCCTGGGCGCTCGTGCCACGCAAAGAGCGTGGCGGCGTCGACACCGAAGGTGGATCGGGCGATGAGCGTGGGCATAAAAGACCAATCAACCCTGCACGAGATGCTGGCCGCCCACACCGGCGGTGGCAAGACCAATCAAAGAGCGTATCACCGCGCGGGGTTGGCCTGTTGAGCGTGAAGCCGCCATTCATGAAGTCGTCGCGCCTCCGGCGTGCCGACGCCCGCGCTATCGTGGCCTTGATATGACCAGCGCCCCCGACTCCGCCATCTCGAAGCAATCCCTGCACGAGTTTCTTGCGGCTATCGCCAGCAAAACGCCCACTCCTGGTGGCGGGGCGGCCGCCGGCGCGGTGGCGGCGATCGCGGCGGCCCTTGCCCGGATGGTCGTGAACTACTCCGTGGGCAAGAAGACCCTTGCCCCGCACGAGCCGCTGCTGCGAGAATCTCTGGATGCGCTCGATCGTGGCTCGGCGCTGCTGCTCAAGCTGGCGGACGAAGATGCCGCGGCCTATGGGCTGGTGAACGAGCTCTCGCGACTCCCCGAAACCGACGCCCGCCGCCAGCAGGAGTGGCCTGCCGCCGTGCGGGCAGGCATGGACGTGCCCTTGGCGATGATCGCCGCATGCGTGGACCTCTTGAGACGCTTTGAAAGCCTCTGCGGCACCACCAACCCGCACTTGAGATCCGACCTCGCCATTGCGGCGGTACTTGCTGAGGCCGGGGCTCGCAGCGCCCGCTGGAATGTGCTGGTCAACGCCCCCAACATCCCCGAACCCGCGAGAGCCGCGGACCTTGCAAACGCCGACCGCATGAGGGAAGAAGCCGCGAGGCTCGCCACCAGCATCGAATCACGGTGTGGTCACGTCTGATCGCGCGGGGCGGCTTCGCACCGATACACTTCGCCCACTCGCCTCGAACCGGGGCGGCCAAATCAGGGGTTGGTCTTGGGCCGCGACCTACCGCGGCCTGCCACAGGAGTCTCGCATGTCCGTTCGCCCCCGTTGGATCGTTGCTTCCGCTGTCGTCCTCTCCGCCGCGAGCCTCGTGCTGGTAGGCGGCTTTGCCTCTCACGCGGCGCTGCAGCGCCAGCTCGCCCCGGCACCCACCGCCGTGGCCATCGTTGATTTGCAGCGCCTCTTCAACGGGCTCACTGAACTGACCGACCGCAACAAGGACATCGACGCCAAGCAGGCCGGCTACAAGGCCGAGCTGGAGCAGCTCAAAAAGCAGGCCGAAGACATCGAGAAAGACCTCAGCACCACCGTCAACCCCTCGGACACAAAGCAGCGCACCGAGCTCTCGCTCCAGGCCGTGATTCTGCGCCAATCCATTCAGGGCAAGTCCGAGCTCTACACCCGCGTGCTCGACATCATGTCCTCTGATCTCATTCGCGAGCTGTACGGCAAGTGCACCGCGGCGGTCGCCTCCGCCGCCAAGCGGGATGGGTATGACCTCGTGCTCTTCGACGACCGGTCCATCAGCTTGCCGGAACGCTCCGGCACCAAAGAACTCAACCAGGTGGTCGCCAACAAACGCGTCTTGTACGCCAACGACACCGTGGACATCACCGACCGGCTTATCACCCTCATGAACAACGATTACAAGGCGGGCGTGAAGTCCGAGCCCGCGCCGGCCCCCGCACCCGAGAAGACCCCGCCCGCCGCCCCCGCGAAGTCCAAGCTCGACTAAGGCGTTCCACAAACCAAAGACACGCGCGGACGTGTGCCCTCGCGTGGCTTGCACCAGCTCGCGTTCAGCACGCGGCAAGTTTTTCGCGCCCCTTTCGGAGGGAGGGTGTACCCCTCAATCCTCTTCCAGGGTCTTCTTTCGCCTCAGAATGTGGTGGTAATGCTGCGCGAAGCGATGCGCCTCGTCGCGGATGGATTGCACCAGCTTGAGCCCGAGATTGTCGCGCCCCAGCCGAATCGGCTCGCTCCGCTCCTGCACGTAGATCAGCTCTTCCTTCTTCGCGAGGCTGATCACCATCGGCGGCTTGACGTTGAGCAAGCCGAAGACTTCGAGAGCCGCGTGCAGTTGGCCCAGACCCCCGTCGATCACGATGACATCCGGGTACAACTCGTTGCCGTCGCCGGCTTCGCGGTAGCGGCGGCTCACCACCTCGCGGATGCTGGCGTAGTCGTCGTTGCCGCCCTCGACGGTCTTGATTTTGTAGCGCCGGTACTCGTCCTTGAACGGACGCCCGTCGATGAATGAGACTTTGCTTCCCACCGTCTCGCCACCCTTAAGGTGCGCGATGTCGATGCACTCGACGCAGCGGATGGGCTCTTCGAGCTCGAGGGTGCGTTGCAGGCTCTTGAGGGCTTTGTCGGGCTCGAAAATGAAGTTCTCGGATTCGGGTTGCCAGTTGTCATCGCGGCTGGCTCGCTCGTCGAGCTTTTCGATGGCGCGGATCTGGTCGCGGATGGCCGCGGCTTTCTCGAATTTGAGCTCGCCCGCCGCCTGCTCCATCTCCCCCTTCATTTCCCTCAGCATCGCGCTGCGCTTGCTCCCCAAAAACCGCACAAACCGGTCAATGTCGTCGCGGTACGGGGCCTTGGCGATCTTGTCGGCGCACGGCGCGGTGCACTGATTGATCGAGTACAGCAGGCACGGGCGGAACTTCGCGTTCTTGGGGTCACCGGCCACAATGTCCAGCCGGCAGGTGCGAAACTTGAACACCCGTTGAAGTACCTGGATGGCCTCGCGCAGCGCCCCGGCATTGGTGAAGGGTCCGAAAATCCTGGCCCCTTTGAGCTCCTGGCTCGCGGGCGATCGGGTCACGAAGACCCGGGGAAAGTCCTCGCGGGTCGTGACCGCCAGATACGGGAAGGTCTTGTCGTCGGTCAGCCGCACGTTGAACCGCGGCTTGATGTCCTTAATAAGCCGGTTCTCGGTGAGCAGCGCCTCCCACTCGCTCTCGCACAGCAGCACCTCGAAGTCGTGCACCACATCGAGCATGCCATGTTTTTTCGGACCCAGATCGGCCGAGGGCACGAAGTAGCTGCTCACCCGGTCGGGCAGGCTGAGGGCTTTGCCGACGTACAGCACCACCCCGGCATGGTCCTTCATGAGATACACCCCGGGCTGGTGAGCCAGCGAGCGGGCCTTGCGTAGCAAGCGGTCGATCCGCTCGTCGCGGGTCTCATCTCCCCACGAAGGTACCTGATTGGGGGTGGGGCTGTTTTCAGACACGAATAGACGTTAGTGCCGCAACCAAGGGGTCATCCGTTACAGACGAATCATGGCCTGGTTCTTTCGCTGGAATCTTACTTGGGGCGAGGGATCAAGAGAACTTTATCCGGTTTCACGCCGACATCAGTGCCGATCGGTCTATGGATCGGCGCGCCCCTGTGTGGGGGCCGCGGCGCTCCGGCCGGGTGATGTCTCGAGGGGAACGCATATGGAATCGCCTAAGAAGTCGCTGAGTCTTTCGGTGAAGATCATCGCCGCCACGGTTGGCGTGGTCGTTGCCATCGTGGCCGTCAACTACACCGTGTTCCTGAGCGGGTACACCAGGGACGCAAAGGCGGCACTGATGGAGAAAGCCGCGGCTTTCACCGCGGTCGCCGACGAAGCCAAGAACCATGTCTCGAAGTTGCAGTCCGAGAAGGCCTTCGACGGCGAAAAGCTCCTGTCCGAGGCGCTCGCCCAGGTGAAGGGTGGCTCGACCTACGACAAGACCCGGTTCTACCAGACGATTCCCGTGGTGGCGGGGTGGACCGCCGCCAAGGAAGCCGCGCACAAGGAAGGCCTGGACTTCAAGGTTCCCGCCTTCCACGCCCGCAACCCGGCCAACGAGGTGGATCCCAACTCGTTCCGCGGCAAGCTCTTGAGCGACCTTGAAGCCAACGTGAAGGCGAACAAAGAAACCTCGATGGGTCGCATCGACCCCGCGACCAACGAGCTTCACTACATGCGGGCCATCAAGCTGGATGAGTCGTGCATGATGTGCCACGGCGACCCGGCCAAGTACGACACCAAGGACGAAAAGGGAAGCTTCGATGGCAAAGACCCGCTGGGCTTCACCATGGAAAGCTGGAAGCCGGGCGATATGCACGGGGCGTACGAGGTCGTGATGCCCCTGGCGCCGGTGGATGCGCAGGTCGCGGGCTTCTTTCAGAACGGCTTGCTGTGGACGATTCCGCTCCTGGCCGGTGGTGTGGGCCTGTTTGTCTTTGCCCTGCGATTTATGTTCGGCAAGCCCATCGCCGGACTCATCAACCTGGTGAAGGACCTCGCCAGTGGCGATGGCGACCTGACCAAGCGCCTGAACCTGACGCGTGGCGACGAGATCGGGCAGCTCGCGTACAACATCGATGGGTTCGTAGAGAACCTGCACACGATCATCGGTGACGTCGCGGGCGTCACCCGCGAGGTGGCCTCGGCCAGCACGGAGATCGCGGCCAGCGCCGAAGAGATGGCCGCCGGACTTTCGCGCCAGGAGCAGCAGACTCAGGCCGTCTCTGCCGCGGTGGAGGAGATGTCCGCCAGCGTGCAGGAAGTGGCCCAGAAGGGGCAAAGCGCGAGTGCGGCGGCCGCGGAATCGCAGAAGGACTCAGCCACCGGTGGCGAGGTGGTAACCCAGACCGTACAGGAAATGCGGGGCATCGCCGACGAAGTGGGGCGCAGCGCGCAGGCCGTGGCCAGCCTGGGCAAGAAGAGTGAGCAGATCGGCCAGATCATCGAAGTCATCAATGACATCGCCGAGCAGACCAACCTGCTGGCCCTCAACGCCGCCATCGAGGCGGCCCGGGCGGGCGAGCACGGACGGGGGTTCGCCGTCGTCGCCGATGAAGTTCGCAAGCTCGCCGAGCGAACCACCAAGGCCACCGAAGAAGTCGCGAGCTCGATCAAGGAGATCCAGAGTGACACCGGCACGGCGGTGAAGCAGATGGAAGCCGGCAGCGCCCGTGTTCATAAGGGCGTGGAACTGGCCAACAGCGCCGGCAGCGCCCTGGGCCGCATCACCCAGAGCAGCCAAGGGCTGGCGGCGATGGTGCAGTCGATCGCGGCGGCCGCGGATCAGCAGAGCAGCACCAGCACGCAGATCGCCCGCAACGTGGCGGAGATCAACGCGGTGACGAAGGAGTCGTCGCAAGGCGCTTCGCAGGCGGCCAAAGCCGCGGCCCTGCTGAGCGAGCAGAGCGAACGCCTGCAGCATCTGGTGAATAAGTTCAAGCTGTAAGCAACGCGGCTCCGTGATGACCACGGGTGCCGGCCCGGATAACCCAGAGCAGCCACGGGCTCACGGGCATGGTGCCGTCCATCGCCGCGGCCACCAGGCGGCCAAAGCGCGGCTTTGCTGAGCGAGCAGCGCGAACGCCTCCAGAGTCTGGTCCGCCCGTTCAAGGTGTAAACGGGTTCAGACGAAGCGCTTCACTCCCCTTCTCTGCGAGAGGGGGAGTTTCGTTTTTGAGCCATCGACGACTTGCGTCCGGGCACAACGAGCGAGCGTCGCGACTGACTCAATGCGGCCGTGAGCCTTCGTAGCCGGAAGTCATGCCCCCGGGAGATGCTTGTCGATCCAGTCATCCTGGTGAAGCACCGCGGCACGGTTGCGACGGTCCTTCGCCTCGCTGCGGCGCTGCGCCAGCCGGAAGAGCCGGGCCGCGACCCCCGCCGACGAGAGCTCCGGCTCGCGCGAGCGCTCTCGCAGCACGCGCCCGAGAAAAGGCGCGTAACGCTGAATCAGTTCGTCTTCAAAGCTCACGAAAATCTGCGCCGAGCCGGGGTCGCCTTGTCGCCCGGCGCGGCCGATGAACTGCCGGTCGACACGTTTGGCCCCGTGCATCTCGGTGAGCACCACGTGCAGCCCGCCCGCCGCCAGCGCCGTCGCGTCGGGCTTGATGTCGGTGCCGCGCCCGGCCATGTTGGTGGCCACCGTGATCGATGCGTTGAGCCCGCCGATGCCCGCCTTGCCGATCACCTCCGCCTCGTCCTTGTCGAAGTTCGCGTTCAGCACCTGGTGCGCCAACCCCCGCATCGCCAGCAGGCGGCTCAAAAGTTCCGAGGCCGCGATGGAGCGCGTGCCCACCAGCACCGGGCGCCCCGCGCGATGCACTTCCTCGATCGACGCCGCGATCGCCGCCCACTTGTCCCGCGCCGAGCGGAAGACCCGCAGCGCCCACTGCTGACGGGCGATCGGGCGGTTGGTGGGGATCACCGTCACCGGACGCGAGTAGACGGACTGCATCTCGGTGGTCGCGTCGGCCGCGGTGCCCGTCATGCCGCAGAGAAACGGATATGTGCGATAGAACCGCTGAAAGCTCATGCGTGCCAGCGTCTCACGATCCGCCGTGACTTCCAGCCCTTCCTTGGCCTCCACCGCCTGGTGCAGCCCGTGCTCCCAGCTCCGGTCGGGCAGGAATCGCCCCGTGTACTCGTCCACGATGATGACCTTGCCATCGACGATCTGGTACTGCTGGCCGTGGATGTAACAGGTGCGGGCGACCAGCGCCTGGCGGACCATCTCCTCGCCCCGGCGGGTAGCCCGCCACAGCGGCCCGCCCCCGCGCCCGATGAGCTCATCGAACATCAGTCGCAGGCGATCCTGGCCGCGGCGTTTGAGCTCCACGCGCCGCTGCGTGTGCATGACAGTGAAGTCCGGCCCTTCGTCGAGCTTGCCAGCCAGAGCCGCGGCTTCGCGATACGTCTTGGCCATGTCGTCCTCGCGGCGCGAGCGGGCGATGATCAGCGGCACCACGCCCTCGTCGATGAGCACCGCGTCGGCCTCGTCCACCAGTGCCGCACGCAGGCCCGGCACCATCGGGTTCATGTCTTCGGCGCCGGTGAAGGCGACCTGACGGCGAGCGGCCCACGGCGAGCCCGCCTTGCCCAGCCGAATCTGGTCGCGCAGCCAGTCCGCGACGATCTGCTTGGGCGTGCCGAAGACAATCGCCTTGGCGTAAATTTCAAAGCGGTCGTGAGGCTGAATGTCCTGCGTCACCGCGCCGGCGTCGATGCCGCAGCGACGAAAAATCGGCCCGCGCGATTCCGCATCGCGGGCGGCGAGATAGTCGTTCACCGTGAACACGTGCACGCGCCGGTGGCGCCACGCCATGAGCGTCGCGGCCAGCGAACCGGTGAGCGTCTTCCCTTCGCCCGTGAGCATCTCGATAATCCGCCCGTGATACAGGGCCAGCGCCCCGGCCAGCTGCACCGGGTACGCCTCTTCCCCGTTGTAGCGGCGTGCGACCTCGCGAACCGCCGCCAACCCGCGGCGCACATCCTCTTCGCTCTGGCGGCGCTTGGTAAAGCGCTCGCGCAGCTCGCGCAAGGCTTCGTCCAGCGCCCCATCCGACATGGAGCGGTATTCGGGGCGCAAGGCGTGCACCAACTCCGCCTCGCGCGTCAGTGTCGAGATGCCTTTGCTGCGATGCTTCAGCGCGGTCGCGATGCGCGACGCGACCATGTCGAGCCCCTTGGGCACCTCCGCCTTCACGCGGCGGCTGCGCATGGACTCGTACAACACCGAATATCGCGTGACGGCCTGACTCACACCTTGGCCCGCCCTTGCAGCGTCTTTTCCATTTCGTCCAGCCACTGCGCCAGCAGCGGGCGAGACGGCAACTCAAACCTCAGGTGAACCCGCGTCCCCGGCATCACGCCCGGACCCAGCGGCCCCGGTTCCTTCCCCTGCACAAAGTACCCCTTGAAGAGCCCGGTGCGCGCCACCCTCCCCGTCCGGTCGCGCGGGTCAGTCTCGATTCCTCCGCCCCCCTGAAAACCCATCGATTCGTGGGGCAGTTCCTTGGTGCCGGCCGAAATTACCCGTTGGCGATTGAGCTTGACCACGCGATTCGGGTCGCTCACAAAGCGGGCTTCCACCTTGTAATCATCCTGCGTGATCCACGACGCCTCGGGCTGCGTGATGACCGCCGTCACGCGAAGCTGGTCGTCCCGCGCGACCTCGCACACCGGCTGCCCGGCCTTCACATACGCCCCGACCAGGTCGTTGGGGTCGCGGCTGATTACAACCCCGTCATGCGGGGCCCGCACCAGAGCGTGGGAAAGCCGCGTCTCCAGCATCGCGTTCTGCTGGCGCATCGCCTCGCAGTATTGGTGGGCCACCTGCGCCGCCGCGGTGTTGTGCATGATCGCGTCGCGTTCTTTGCTCTCCGCCTCGCGCAGCTGCGCCGCCCCCAGCGCGAGCTGCGCCTCCAGCTGCTCGCACGAAACTTCGACCAGCACGTCCCCCTTGCGCACCCGCTGCCCGGGCTTCACGAGCGCCTTGGTCACAAACCCGTCCACATCAAAGAACACGCCGCTGCGCGCGTCGCTCTCCACGACGCCCGTGACGCGCCGGCGATCCGGCGCGGGGACGGCGCCCAGGAGCAGCAGAATCACCGCGGCCGCCCCGATGCTGGTGAGAATTGCCCGCCCGCGCTTCTCCGCCAGCGCGTTGGACGATGCCAGCCAGTGAACGAACTTGCCCATGGGCAGCACAAACCACATCGCGGCTGTCCAGAAGGCCAGAAACAGCCCGATCGCGAACATCTTTCCCATCACAAAGAGCGTGATGGAGACGAACAGGAACATGCGATAGACCAGGGCCATCACGCCGTAGGCCAGCAGCAGCAAGGCCTCGCTCGGGCTGCCGGTCGGGGGCTGCGCGTCCTTGCTGCGGAAGAGATGCCGCTGGCGAGAAACGTGAGCATCGAGGTCGACCGCTGCATGAGGTTGGGAATCTCAAGCAGGTCGCTGAGGATGTAGTACCCATCAAACTTCATCAGCGGGTTGGCGTTGAAGAGCACCGTCGCAAGCCCCGCGGTGAAGATGATGTTGTACGAAACCTGGTGCGCCAGGCTGCCGTCGGGCGTGTTGATCCACGCGAAGGCCGCCCCCGCTGCGACGGCGAGCTCGAAGATCATCCCACCGGCGCCCACCAGCGCCCGCTGCCAGCGGCTCTTGAACGTCCACGCGGTCGAGGCGTCCACGTACGGCGCCGGAATCATCACCAGCATCATCGCGCCAAACTCTGGCACCCGTCCCCCGAAGCGCTTGCAGATGAGCCCGTGCCCGGTCTCGTGCCACAACTTGATCCCCACGAACACCACCGCCATCAGCCCCCAGTTGCTCGGGGCGACCGCGTTGCCGACCTGACTGAAAAAGTCTTCCAGATGGCCCGAGATCGC
The DNA here is from genome assembly GCA_041661205.1 of Phycisphaerales bacterium. GTDB lineage: Bacteria > Planctomycetota > Phycisphaerae > Phycisphaerales > UBA1924 > RI-211. The sequence continues at coordinate 7,478 of JBAZUW010000018.1, read as the reverse complement.
CACGATCCCCGCGAGCACCCACACCGCCCACAGCACCAGCCCGGCCCGGGAGAGCAGGGGCCGAAAAATCGGCAGCAGCCAGCTCAGAATCCGGTCGGGGTTGAAGAGCTTCACGCGGAAGTACATCAGCCCGATCGCCTGCTGCTGGAAGCGCTTGCCCATGCGTTCCCGCCCGCGCCGGAGCAGCTGCTCGGTTTCGGGAGGAATGTCGGCCGTCAGCAGGTTGCTGCCAAAGAGCTGCGAAAGCAGCTGAATGACCTCATTCTGCGTCAGGGCGTCGTCGGCGTGCTTGGTGATGGCAAACTGCCACACCTCTTCAACCGTGCGGTGCCCGTCGAGCATCCCGAGAAACTCATGGGCGACGGGGTTGAGGCGATAGAACTGGTTGGACGACGGATCATGAACCACGTGCCAGCGCCGGCCCCGGTAGTGCTGCCGCGTGATCTGCACGTGCGGGCGCAGCCGCGGCTTCATCACGCGCACGCGGTGCCAGAACGGCGAAAATGTGCTTCGTTCAGCCATGCGTTACCACCACAGCCAAATGCGGAGTTGATCCAGCACGCGGCGCGACGCGATCCACGCCAGGCTGTGCTTCTCCGCATTGAACTTGGCCTGGCCCTCGACCCCGGGCAGCAACCACGCGGGGGCTTCGCGCCCCACCAGCTTGCCCCGAACCTCGAAGACGTTCTTGCCTTCGACCGCCTGCGACGCGGGCACGATCTGCTCCACCACGAAATCCACGCGCAGGGTCGGGTCCGCCTTGGGGCTGATCTGCCCGGTCTGGCCCTCGTGAATCAGCGCGATGTCGCGATCGTCGACCTTGGCGATCACCTGCATGTTCGAAGTGTCAGCCACTTCAAACAGCTTCTCGCCCAGCTTGACCGCCGCCCCGACTTTGTCCTTGAGATCCCCGCTGGTGATGAGCCCGGCGATGGGGGCGGTGATCTGGCTGCGCCCGATTTGCGTCGACAGCAGATCACGGTGCGCGGTGTACTGCTGGGCCCGATACCGGTTCTGTTCCGCCTCGGACAAATCGCCCTTGCGGAGCGCTTCGTCGGCTTGCTTTTCGTATTGCAGCACCTGGGCCGCGGCTTCCAGTTGCGACAGAACCATCTCGCGCGTGTCCAGCGTCGCCAAAATCTGCCCGGCGGCTACCCGCTCGCCCGCTTCGATGCCCTTGGGCACCGACTGAAGCACGCCGTCGAAAGGCATGGAGATGGTTCGCTTTTCGCGGGGCTGAAGCTCCATCGGCGCCCCCACGCGATACGGCGTGGTGTATGTCCCCATGAAAATGCACGCCCCGACGAGCGCCACGCCCGCGAGCTTCCACACCGTGTGCTTGGGGCCCACCAGCCACGCCCCGGCCTTCAGGCCCTGGTCGTAGACTCGCAGTGCCAGGTTGCGGTCTTCGCGCCGGCGCACTTCCAGCACCGGGCCCACCAGGTCCAGCGTCGCCTGCAGCAGCTCCACCGTGCCCGTGTCGATCGCCCCCTGCCCGGCGGACTCAATCAGTACCACGCCGATGATGCGGTCCCCAGACGCGTCGCTGATGCGAACCGGCATCGAGGCGACTTTGAGATTGGCGTCCAAGGCCGCAAGCTCGCGATGCGCGTGTGTCACCGCCTGGGCCAGCAGCGCATCCCCCTGCATCGAAGGTGGTGGATACAGCACCGGCTGTTCCTGATCCAGGCACTCGTTCATCGCCGCTTCCAGGCGCTGCACCATCGCCATTCGCCGATCCAGATTCTCCGTGTCGCTCAACGCCAACACCCGGATCTCGCGCGGGCCCTCGCCCCCCGGGCGAGCGCCAGAGCCGTGGGCAAACCCCATCGCCACCCGGTCCACGCTCAACTGGCGGCACAGGTCATTCACAAACTGGTACACCGCGCCCTTGAAGTCGCGGGTCTGATTGATGGCCGCGATCAGCCGGGCGGCTAGATCCAGCGACGCCGACGAAGCCCGCACCCGCCGCAGCGCCTGCTGGGCCGTGTGCGTGAACACATACCCCGCCAGCACCTCCACCAGCGCCAGCGTCGTCTGCACCGCCTGGCGCGAACGCCCGTCCAGCATCAGCGTCACAACGCCCTGCAGCGGCAGATTGGCCGACTCCGCAGGCAGCCCCCACGCCACCGGCACCGCGATCACATACCCCTTCACCTGCTGGGGGTCATACATCAACCCTTCGGATTCCAGGCCATAGAGCTCCGCCTGGCGGGAATGAGCCGCGGCCCGGGCGGCGCTGCGAATCTCAGCCGCACCCTCCACCCCGCTTTCTTTAGAGCTTTCAAAGAGCGTGTCCACCGGCACCGTCATCCGCCCCTGGGCATCGACAACATCCGGCCCAAAGGGCCACACCAGCGTCGCCCGGGGCTCGATGCCCATGGCATCGTCCCGCGCCCCCGAAAGCGTCCACAGCACAGCCTGGCGGGCGCCGCTCACCTGGCCCAGCACGCCCAGCAGCCGCAGCAAAAACACCCGGTCTTCGCCGGTCGGTGCGCAGAGCTCTCCGACAACGCGCTGCCAGCCGGGGGTACGAAGGCTTGAAAGGTCGGTCAGGGCCATTGGGGTCCTCGTCGTCTCACCTTACTGCGCCGGCCGGCTTTCCATCATCCGTGACATCACATCCGAACTCGGTTCCGTAAACCGCACCCACGCGGCTTCACCCGCAATGACGCGTTCCGGCCCCTTGGGGTTGAGCACCTCCACCCGCACCCGCCGCGTGCGCGAGCCCAGGTCGGCCGTGGGGGAGACCTCGATCACCTTGGCCAACCGAAGCTTGGGCTGCCCCGCGACATCAAGCATCACCCACGCCGGATCTCCCGGCTGCAGGGCCAGCGTCTTGGCCTCCTGCGTCGGTGCCCCCACGTCGATCCACAGCGCGTCGATGTTCACCACGCGCACGATCTTGTCGCTCTCCGACACACTCTGCCCAACGTCCACCGACACCGTATCGACGATGCCATCGAACGGGGCCTCGATGTGCAGGCGATCAACCCGGGCCTGCAGACGGGCCAGCTGGAGCACTTCTTCGGTCTGCTGGCGCTGGGCGAGCAGGTAATCAATGCGCGAGGAATCAAAGGTCAGCCGCGCCCGCTCCACTTCCTGAGTGCTGCTCGCGTCCATTTTGCGGATGTCTACCAGTCGTTCATATTCCACCTTGGCCAGGTCCATCTGGGCCTTGGCCTTCTGCACCGGCAGGTCGCTCTCCGAGCGCAACTGCTGCAGCTTCACCAGCTGGGTCTCTTCCTTGTCATCCCCCCGCACGATCAGCTGCCCCTTGGTCACCTCCGCCCCGCCCCGCACCAGCACCTCGGACACCTTGGACGGCTGCTGAAACCCCATCTCCGCCCGGCGGCTCGGCGCCGTCACGCACATCACCCCCGCAAAATCATTCAACAGCTCGGGCGTGATCCGCGGCGCGGCGGGCGGCACTTCCTTCACAGGCTCGCGAGCGGGCTCGGCCCCCGTCGACTTCGCCTCACTCTTTGTCTCTAGCTTTGCGTCCGTTCGCCCGGTTTCCGGTTGCGCGAACGAGGGAGCGATCAACAGGCAGCCGGCGGCCAGCAGCCCGGACCACAGCAATAGGTTTTTCTGCATGTGCCAACTATACGTGATCCGCCCCGGCAAGTGTTCCCAGGCCCCGATCAAAAACCTCGCTTCCTTCGCGAAACAATTCGGCCGATCCCCCCTTCCCGCCTCGCCGCCCCAACCCCGCGAGAGCGTCTCGCAGCCACCCCGGCGACAGGTATCTGTCTGGTAATCAGCAGAAAAACCGCTGGCGATGTGGTTGTCGCGGGCTATTGTTGTCCTTCACGCTCGCGGCCCCACCGCCGCCCGTGCCTGGTCGCCCCGCCAATCCCGGCGGCAACCAACTTCGCCCCGCGTATCGGGCGAACGCCTCGACCGTAACGCATCCGCAGTGATTCATCCCAAGGAGTTCGGCGTTGACCACTTTGTCCGCCCCCACCGCTCGTAATGAAAAAACCAAGTCCCTGGCCCAGTTCGGCGGCACTCCCGTCGCTGCCAAGGCCGTTCCCTTCATGTCCACCGCCCTCACCCAGGCCGATATCGACGCCTGCACGGCCGTGTTGAAGTCGGGCATGCTCCGCGCCGCCACCAAGTGCGGCGAGCTCGAAGAACGCTGGGGCAAACTCACCGACGCCAAGTACGCCATGACCTGCGCCAACGGCACCTGCGCCCTCCAGCTCGCCTACGAAAGCCTCATCAGCCCCGGCGACGAAGTCCTCGTCCCCGCCTGGAGCTACATCGCCAACGTCAGCATGATCGTCGCCCGCGGTGCCACGCCCATTTTCGTCGATTGCGACCCCGACACCTTCCAGATCGACGTGAAAGACGCCGCCCGCAAGATCACCCGCGGCACCACCGCCATCGCCGCCACCCACCTCTACGGGTGCCCGGTGGATATCGACGGCATCCAAGCCTTGGCCGAAAAGCACAACCTGATGGTGATCTACGACGCCGCCCAGAGCCACCTCGCGACATACAAAGGCAAGGGCATCGGTGCCTTCGGCGACGCTGTGACCTACTCGATGTACGCCACCAAGAACCTCGCCACCGGCGAAGGCGGGCTCATCACCTGCAACGATGAAGGTCTGGCCAACGACATCAAGCTCCTTCGCAGCCACGGCGAGACCGACAAGTACCTGCACGAGCGGGTCGGGTACAACTACCGCATGAACGACATGGCCGGGGCGATTGGCTGCTCACGCCTGGACCGCCTGCAGGCGCAGACCGACGCACGCCGGGCCAACGCCGCCAAATACGACAAGATCGTCAACAAAATCTCCGGTCTCAAAGCCCCGCAGACAACGTCCGGTGCCGTCGCCTCCTTCCACCTCTACACCGTGCAGATGGACCCCGCCAAGTTCATGTGCACCCGTGACGACTTCTGTGCGGCTCTCAAAGCCGAGGGCATCCCCACCGCCACCCACTACCCTCGCAGCCTCCCCAAGCAGCCCGCCCTCGCGGAATATGACCGCGACGATTGCCCCATCGCCGACGGCATGGCCGCCCGCGTATTCAGCCTCCCCATGCACCACGACCTGACCGACGAGCACATTAAGGCCGTGGGTGAGGCCCTTGCCAAGGTGGCGGCCGCGTACAAGGCGTAGTACCCCCGCGTTACGCGCAAAAGCCTGCGCCCAAGAAGTTTTTGTTGCATCGGTCTCCTCCGAGATTTCGGGCGAGACTTCTTGCATTGCGCGCATTTTTTGGCACACTACGAAGATGGAGCCGTCGGCCCCAGGGGTTTTTTGAACACACACACCGCGGGAGGGTTACATGCGCTGGACTCGAGGTCTTCTGGCTTTGGCGTGCGTGGCAGGGATGGCGGCGGCCGCGCCAGCGTTCGGTGGTATCGAATGGAAGAGTGGCTCGCTGCCCCCGGTATTCATCGAAGGGGCCAATCTCTCCACCGCCCTGCGTGATCTCGCGGCTCGGCCCGCCGATCCGCGCGTCGTCGTCAAGCTCGCGGCTCCAATCACCGACGCCGGGCGCGCTCAGCTCCTCGCCAGTGGTCTGACACTCAACGCCCCGCTTGGCGATCAATCCTTCTTCGGCACGCTGGACGCGAAACAACTCAACCCCGCCGGGCTCGCCCCGTGGGTCGTCGGCGTCACCGCCATCGACCCGGCCTGGAAGCTCCACACCGCGCTCGCCAATGGCACCCCGGTGCCCTGGGCCAGCGGGGCCGCTCCGTCTGACATCCCCCAGGGAGCCGCGGCCCGTGGCGGCGAGTGGATCGCTGTCTACGTCCAGTTCCACGACGACGTGCTGCCCACCAAGGCCGTCTTTGCCACGGTGGAAAGCTACGGCGGCAAAGTGCGCGACCTCATCGGCATCTCCAACTACGTCGTCGTCGAGATGCCCCGGGCCAACGTCGCGGCCTTGGCCCACGAGTCCATCGTCCAGTGGATCGAGCCCGCCGCCCCGTTGTTCGGTGCGCTCAACGCCGAGAACCGCGCCCTGACCGGTGCCAACATCGTCCAAGCCTCCCCCTATAACCTCAACGGCACCGGCGTCAAGGTCTTCGTCTTCGATGCGGGCGGGGTCTACGGCGGCCACATGGATCTCGCCGGTCGCGTCACCATCATCGACGGCTCCACCCCCATCGATCACTCCACGCACTGCGCCGGCACCGTCGGCGGCACCGGCGCCGCCAGTGGTGGCGTCAACCGCGGCATGGCCCCGGGCGTCACCTTCCTCTCCGCCGCCGTCAACATCTCCGGCGTCACCGGCTGGCTCTACACCAACCCCGTCGACATCATTCAGGACTACACCACCGCATACAACATGGGCGCTCACATCGCCACCAACTCCATCGGCACCAACGTCGCCAACAACGGCTTTGACTGCACCTGGGAAGGCGATTACCAGGAAACCGATCGCACCATCGACAGCATCGTGCGCGGCTCGGCCGTCACCGGCGGCAACCCCTTCCGCATCGTGTGGGCCGCGGGCAACGAACGCTTCAGCGGCCGCTGCGGCAACATGTACAACACCATCGGCCCACCCGCCGGCGCCAAGAACCACCTCTCCATCGGCGCGGTCAACGCCAACGACGACTCCATCACGGATTTCACCAGCTGGGGCCCCACCGACGACGGCCGCATGAAGCCCGACTTCGCCGCCCCCGGCTGCCAGGTTGGTGGCGACAACGGTGTCACCAGCTGCGTGACCGGAAGCCCCACGGCCTACGGCGTGCTCTGCGGCACCTCCATGGCCACGCCCACCGTCGCCGGCTGCGCCTCCCTCCTCATGGAGGACTATCGCGCCCAGTTCCCCTTCCTCTCCGACCCGCGAAACTCAACCCTGAAGGTGCTCTTCGCGCAGTCCGCGGTCGACCGCGGCAACCCGGGGCCCGACTACCAGTTCGGCTACGGCTCCATCCGCGTGCAGGCCGCCATCGACCTCATGCGTCAGCACAACTTCCTGGAAGATTCTGTCTCGCAGGGCGTCGACAAGTTCTTCTTCACCAACGTCGCGCCCGGTGACACCAGTCTCACCCTCACGCTCGCGTGGGACGATGTGCCCGGCACCGCCAACGTCGTGCCCGAACTCGTCAACGACCTTGATCTCGAGATCATCTCGCCCGACGGCACGCAGGCCTTCCCCTGGACCTTGAACCCGGCGACGCCCGCCGCCAACGCGGTGCGCACCCAGGCCAACCGCCGCGACAATCTCGAGCAGGTCAAAGTGGACAACCCCATGCCCGGCACCTGGAGCGTGCGGGTCCGGGCGTTCAATGTCCCTCAGGGCCCGCAGCCCTTCTCGCTGGTTTCCTCCGCGGTCCTCACCCAGATGCCCTCTGTCTATCTCACCCCCGTCACGCTGGTGCACTCGCCGGTGCTGCCGGGCACGACGTCGCTCGTGGGCGTACGCCTCGACGCGGTGAGCGACACGGTGGTGGAGGGTTCGCCCCACCTGCGCTATCGCCTCTCGCCCGCCGCCCCCTTCGA
>JBAZUW010000017.1:15975-27277 GCA_041661205.1 Phycisphaerales bacterium | reverse complement strand
TAGGTAGACGATTGACCACCCGTGGCGGCTGCCGCGGGTGCTTTGTTATTGGACCATGAGGGTGGTGCGTCTTGCCTACCTCCACACTCGCGACTATCTTTAGCCGTTCATCCGGCTAGACGGATGAAGCAACTCGGCGACCCACCTCTGGCCGGGGCGGGCGGGACACATCTGAATGACCAGTCGTTTTCTTTCAGAGCTGCGGCGACGCGTGCTCGTCCTTGACGGGGCGATGGGCACTTCCATCTACGCGCACGATCTCAGTGTCGAGACGGACTACTGCGGGTGCGAAAACTGCACCGACATCCTCGTCAAGACCCGCCCGGACCTCATCCAGTCAATCCACGAGACGTTTCTGGCGGTGGTGGCGGACGCGGTGGAGACCGACACGTTCGGCGCCAACGAGTTGGTTCTGAGCGAGTTTGGGTTGCAGGCGGAGTGCCGGGCGCTGAACAAGAAAGCCGCGGAGGTGGCGCGGGCGGCGTGCGACCGGTTTAGCACGAGCGACAAGCCGCGGTTTGTGCTGGGCTCCATGGGCCCGGGCACGCGGCTGATCACGCTGGGCAACACCGACTGGGCGGCCATGCTCGCCAGCTATCGCGAGCAAGCGCGGGGCCTGCTCGATGGTGGCGTTGATGCGTTCATCATCGAGACATCGCAGGATTTGCTGCAGGTGAAGTGCGCGATCAACGCGGTACTGGCGGCGCTGGGCGAGCGGGGCAAGACGGCGCTCGACGTGCCGATCATGGTGTCGGTGACAATCGAGACGACGGGGACGATGCTGCTGGGGACGGAGATCGCGGCGGCCGCGGCGGCGCTGGCGGAATATCCGATCTGCTCGCTGGGCCTCAACTGCGCGACCGGCCCGACGGAGATGGCCCCGCATGTGCAGTGGCTGGGCAAGCACTGGGGGGCGATGGGTAGGTCGGCTCTCCGAGCCGACGCGGTCCAAGGGTCAGGAGTGTCGGCTCGGAGAGCCGACCTACCGAGAGTGGTTTCGGTAGTGCCCAATGCGGGGCTGCCGGTGCTGCATGAGGGGCGCACGGAGTATCCGCTGCAGCCCGCGCCGTTTGTCGAGGCGCTCGCCAAGATGGTGGCGCAGAATGGCGTGGGCATCGTTGGCGGGTGCTGCGGCACCACGCCCGCGCACATCGAACTGCTCGTCAAGACGATCGAGCAGCAACAGCGCGAGGTCGCGAAGCATGGCGGGGCGGTGGGGGCGGTGAGTGTGCCCCGCGTGGAGCAAGCTGCTGCTCCTGAGGCGGGGGTTACTTCGCTGTACAGCGTGCAGGAGTATCGCCAGGACAACTCGGTGCTCATCATCGGCGAGCGCATGAACGCATCGGGCTCGCGGGCCTTCAAGAAGCTGCTGGAAGTCGAAGACTGGGACGGGATCGTGAGCCTGGCCCGCGAGCAGGTGCGGCACGATGGGGCGCACGTGCTGGACCTCAACGTGGACTATGCGGGGCGCGACAATGCGCGGGACATGGCCGAGATTGTGAAGCGGGTGGTTCGGCAGGTGAATGTGCCGCTGATGCTGGATTCGACGCAGCCCGCGACGATCGAGGCCGGGCTGCGCCATGCTCCCGGCAAGTGCATTATCAATAGCGCGAACTTTGAAGACGGCGAGCACAAGTTCGATCAGTTGTGCCTGCTTGCCAAGACCTACGGGGCGGCCCTGGTCATCGGGTCGATCGATGAGGACAAAGAAAACTCGATGGCGCGGACGGCGGAGCGCAAGCTTGCGATCGCGGAGCGGGCGTACGAGCGGGCGACGACGGTGCATGGCATGGCACCAGAGGACCTGGTCTTCGATCCGCTGGTGTTGCCGATTTCGACGGGCATGGAGAGCGATCGGCGCAGCGGGCTGGAGACGGTCGAGGGGGTGCGGCGCATCATGCGGCGGTTTCCGCTGTGCCAGACCACGGTGGGGCTCTCAAACTGCTCGTTTGGATTGAAGCCGGCCGCCCGGGTGGTGTTGAACAGCGTGTTTTTGCACGAGCTACGCGAGGCGGGGCTTTCGAGCGCGATCGTGCACTTCAGCAAGATTTTGCCCAAGAACAAGATCGAGCAGACCCAGTGGGATGCGGCGCTGGATGTGATCTACGACCGGCGGCAGCCCGGCACCGACCCGCTGCAGGCCTTCATCGGGCTCTTTAATGACGCCACGCTGGCGACGACCAAGAAGGAGGCCAAGACGCTGACGCTGGAGGAACGCCTTCGAGCCCACATCATCGACGGCGAGAAGGAGGGCGTGGCGGAGACGCTGGCGCTGGCACGCGAGAAGTACAAGCCGCTTGAGATCATTAATGACCACCTACTGGACGGCATGAAGACGGTGGGGGAGCTCTTCGGCTCGGGGCAGATGCAGTTGCCGTTTGTGCTGCAAAGCGCCGAGGTGATGAAGATGGCGGTGGCGATGCTCGAGCCCTACATGGAAAAGGCCGGCGCGGGGGGCAAGGGCTCCATCGTGCTCGCCACCGTGAAGGGCGACGTGCACGACATCGGCAAGAATCTTGTGGACATCATCCTGACCAACAACGGCTACACCGTGCACAACATCGGCATCAAGCAGCCGATCGCGGACATCTTGAAGGCGTGGCGCGAGCACAAGAGCGATGCGATCGGTCTCTCGGGCCTCCTCGTCAAGAGCGTCAACGTGATGGAAGAGAATCTCCGCGAGCTCAACGAGCAAGGGGTGAAGGTGCCGGTGCTCTTGGGCGGGGCGGCCCTCACTCGCCACTACTGCGAAGGGCACCTGCGAAGCATCTATCAGGGCGAGTGCTTTTATGGGCGCGACGCGTTTGATGGCCTGCGCACCATGGACTTCATCATGTCCGGGCAGACGACGGTGCTCGCGGGCGAGATTGCCGATCGCATGGGCAAACGCACCAAGGCCGAGGAGATGATTCAGCAGACGCGGGTGGAGAAGCTGGCCAAGGCCAATGCGGAGAGTGAAGACGCGGGCTGGAAGCCTGTGCCACAAGTTGGAGAGGCGGCGGTTCGGGTTCGCAGCGATGTCGCGGTGGACAACCTGGTTCCCAAGGCACCCTTCTTCGGCACGCGGGTGGTGAAGGGCATCGACCTTGACGAGGTGTATTCGTACATCAACCCGATAGCGTTGTTCCGCGGGCAATGGCAGATCAAGAAGGGTGCGCTGAGCGAGGCGGCTTACGAGGCGCTGTTGGAGGATGAGATTCAGCCGCTCTTTGAGAAGCTGAAGGAGCAGTGCCGCCGCGATGGGATTTTGAGGCCCGAGGTGGTGTACGGCTACTTCCCGTGCAACAGCGATGGGGATGACCTTGTGATTTGGGCGCCGGAACAGGACTCGGCGGGGACCACCGTGAGACCCGGCACCGTGCCACCCAGGCGCGAGCTTGAACGCTTTCACTTTCCCCGTCAGGGCGACAAGCGGCGTCTGTGCATTTCGGACTTCTTCCGTCCGGTTTCCAGCGGCGAGACCGACGTGATCGGGCTGCACTGCGTGACGGTCGGGACGGCCGCGAGCGAAGCGGCGCAGGCGCTGTTCAAGGCCAATCGCTACACCGACTATTTGTATCTGCACGGTCTGGGTGTCGAGACGGCCGAGGCGCTGGCGGAGTTTTGGCACAAGCGGATGCGGCAGGAACTCGGCATCGCCGGCGAAGATTCGCCCGCGATCAAGGGGCTCTTCACGCAGCACTACCGGGGCAGCCGCTATAGCTTTGGGTATCCCGCGTGCCCGAACATGAGCGACCAAGAAAAGTTGTTTCGGCTGCTTGATCCGGCACGCATCGGCTGTCATCTCACCGAGAACTGGCAGATCGATCCGGAACAGAGCACAAGTGCGATCATCGTGCATCACCCGGAAGCGAAGTACTTCAACGTGTGAGCGAGTGCCGCGCGAACGCTGGAGAAATAGGCGGGGATATCGGTGCGGCCCCACGCGTGCGCGTGGGGTTCGTTTACAGCACGCGTTTGCTTCTCGGATAGCTGCCGAGCACGTGCAGCTCGATGCAGTGTTCCTTCGCCTCGGCGATCGCGCGAGCCACCGGGGCGTCGTCCTGATGTCCGGCGGCACCGATAAAGAACGTGTACGCCCAGTTCTGCTTGCCACTGGGGCGCTTGTCGATGTGCGACAGGTTCACGCCTTGGGCCTGGAAGACGCCGAGCACCTCGACGAGGGCCCCGGGCTTGTCGGCGGCGTTGAACATGATTGAGGTCTTGTCGTCGCCGGTGCGGCTGGCCTTGCTGCGGCTGATGACAAAGAACCGCGTGATGTTGCTGACGTTGTCTTCGATCTTGCTGAAGAGCGTCTTGAGGCCGTACAGCGACCCGGCCAGTTCGCTGCCGATGGCGGCGCTGCCCGGCTCGGCACCGATCTCGCGGGCCTTCTGGCATTCTTCGGAGGCGGTGATCGCCGCCCGCGAGCTGCTGGCCGCGGGGATGAGCGTCGCCTGGGGGTACTGCGTCGCGAGCCACTGGCGGCACTGGCTGAAGACCTCGGGCTTGCTGTGGATTCGGCGTACGGCCTTGGGCTCGCACTGCGCGAGCAGGCAGTGGTGGACCTCAAGCTGCACCTCGGCGTAGACAAACATCTCGCCGGCGCGCTTCTGGAAGGAGTCGAGCGTCTCGACGATGCCGCCCCCGGTGGAGTTTTCGATTGGCACCAGCCCGTAGTTCACGTGCCCGCGCTGCACTTCGGTGAAGAGGCCGTCGATCTCGTGCAGGTCTTCAAAGGCGACGGAGGTGCCGAAGTGGCGGGTGGCCGCGAGGTGGCTGAACGACCCGGCGGGGCCGAGGTAGCCGATGCGCAGCGGCTGCTGGAGTTGAAAACTGCCGGACATCAGTTCACGATACACGCCTTCGAGCGTGCGGTTGGGCAACGGGCCGGCGTTGCGGCCGGTGACTTTGTCGAGCACTTCGGCTTCGCGGTGGGGCGCGTAGATGGGAAGCTTGGCGGCCCGCTTCACGCGGCCGACTTCCACCACCAGCTTGGCCCGCTCGTTCAGCAGCGCGACGAGCTTGTGATCGATGGCGTCGATCTTGGTCCGCAGCTTGGGGAGCTGGGTCAGCGCGGCCTTTTCGCCTTTGGTGGTGGGCTTGGCGGTGCGCTCGGGTGGCTCGCCGGTGGGCTTCTCTCGCTTGGGAGCGGGGGCGGGGGGCGTTTCTCGTTTCTTGCGGGGCATACGCCGAGGTTATCGGTGTTTTTTGCCGGTGAGTTGGCGGGAGGGCCGAAAAAGCGTGCCAAATCACGAAGATTTCGGGGCGGGCCGCCACCCGGTGGTCGATGGTTCAACCATGAACATCGACGCCGCATCGCTCTCGCAGGTCGCTCAAGCCAGCGTGCAGAACCAGATCAGCATCAAGGTTGCTCGCAAAGCCCTGGATGCCGAGCAGGAGCAGGGTGATGCGGCGATCTCACTGATCAAAGCCGCGGCCGAAGTGGCCAAGCAAACCGGCGCGGGCGGCAACCTCGATGTGCAGGCGTAGCCGATCCGCGTGCGGGGCATCCAAGGCTCCTTGCCGCAGGTCGCGAGCGCCCGAGTAAAGTGTCCCCCATGTGTCGATTCGTCCTCTACCACGGTGCCCCGCTCCCCATCGCCTCGCTCATCACCGAGCCGATTCACTCGATCATCAAGCAATCTGTGCACGCTGACGAGGCCGACGAGCCGCTGAACGGCGACGGCTTTGGTGTCGCGTGGTACGCGCCGGACATCAGCCCCACGCCCGCGCTTTTTCGCAGCGTCACGCCGGCGTGGAGCAACGCCAACCTGCTGGATCTGTCGCGCGTGACTCGCAGTGGCTGCGTGCTCGCCCATGTGCGGGCGGCCACGGCGGGGCAGCCCGTCATCGAGACCAACTGCCATCCGTTTACCTTCGGCCCCTACGCCTTCATGCACAACGGCGACATCGCCCGCTTCCGCCAGATTCGGCGGCGGATTCTCGACGACCTCTCCGACAGCGCGTTTGGGGCGATTAGGGGCTCCACCGACAGTGAGCATTTGTTTGGCGTGTTTCTGGACGAAGTTGAAGGTGCGGAGCTGGACCGGGCACCGGACCGCGCCGAGGCCCTCGCCCGCGCGCTGGAGCGGGCGGTGCAGCGTGTCGTTGCTCTGAGCGAAGAAATGAAGACCATCGTGCCCCCCGCGCCGGGTACGGAGGACGACAACTCCTGGATCAATGTCGCGGTCAGCGATGGCATTGTCTCCGCGGCCATCCGCACCACTACTAGCACGACGCACGAGCCATCTTCGCTGTACGTCCACTTCGGCCAGCGCTATGTCTGCGAAGACGGTGTGTGCCGGATGATCGAGCACGAAGCCGAGCTGGGGGCGGTGATCATCTCCAGCGAGCGGCTGAGCGACGACGAGGGGTGGCAGAAGGTGCCGCGGGACAGCGTGGTGGTCGTGCGCGAAGATCGCACGGCCAAGGTTCGCCCAATGCAACGCTGAGTGTCGCGAGCGGAACTCTTAACTTTGGCAATGTAGCAATTTAGCCCTCTAGCAATTTCCCGAGCCCGAAGGGCTCGCGCGCAGCCACTCAGGCAACACCCGCACCTTTCCCTCGCGGTCGACGCACGCCAGCGTGGTGGAGGCGGCCGCGCACGGTGTTTCGCACGCTTGCCCGGCGTGCTCGACCACCACGAGTTCGTATTCGTGGAGAATCTTGACCGCCGAAACCTGGGCGACCTTTGTGCGAACCTCGACGATGTCGTCGTAGAAGATGGGCCGCCGGTAGCGGGCTTCGAGCTTGGCGATTACGAGAAACACGCCCCCGGCTTCGAGCTGCGCGTAGCTGACGCCGGACTCGCGCAGAATCTCGGTTCGCCCGATTTCGAGCCAGGGGATGTACGCGGCGTGGTGGGCCACGTTCATCGGGTCGCACTCGCAGTAGCGCACCCGCACACGAACCACGCCCGAGGCGGGCGGAGTGGTGCCGGAGAGTTCGGCGTGGTCTTTTCGCGATGAGTGGTTCTTCACGGGAGAGTTTAGACATCAGCCGAACATGCATAGATACCCGGCGTATGCATAGCTATGCTTTCCCCTTGGCTTTGAAGTTGGCGGCGTGAAACCGCCGGACGCTCAAGGGTAAAAAGGTACGGTGACCTCCAGCGACGTGCGGCGAATTTGAGCCGCACCCGCGAAGCTCGATCAGGGCGGCCCCTCGCCGCGAAAGGACAGACGTTGGCGACAGTGACTCACTCCCGGGCGGTACCATTCTCCGTGACTCAGCCAGCGCGCACGCCCGCAGCCTCGCAGCCCGAAACGGGCGTGGTGGTTCGCCGCCTGCTGCCCACCGACTCGTTCGCCGACATCACCGCGCTGCTGCACCGGGCGTACGCCAAGCAGATCGCTCAGGGAATGAAGCCTCTCGCCGGGCGCCAAGGTGAGCATGTGACCCGCGAGCGGGCCACCAACAGCGAGTGCTGGGTCGCGACCATTGCCGACGGCGGCACGGAGCGCATCGCCGGGGTGATCTTGCTGGACGAGCAGGAGCAGGCGACAATGCCGCCCTTGTTTCGCCAGCCCACGGTCTCTCACTTCGCCCAGTTCGGGGTTGACCCCCTGGTGCAGGGGCGGGGCATCGGGCGTCTGCTGCTGGAGGTGGTGGAGCGCCGGGCCCGGGAGAAGGGCGCGACGCAGATCGCCCTGAGCATGGCGGAGCCGGACACGGGCCTGAAGGATTTTTATTCAAAGCGGGGGTATCAGCTGGTGGAATACTGGCAGTGGCCGTACACCAACTACCGCAGCTGCATTCTCAGCAAAGCGCTGTAGTTTCTTGCGTCGCGCGGTTGCCCACTCAGCGGGAACGCCGGGCGGACATGGCGCGCTCAGCAATCTCCAGGTACTTTGACGCGGCGCTCTCGATGGAGAAGTGGCGCAGCGCGTGCTCGCGGGCCGCTTGCCCCATGTCCGGCCACCGGCCCTGATCGGCCAGCACGCGCCGGAGCGCGGCTTCCCATTCCGCAGGCGTGGCACCCTGGCAGAGCCAGCCGGTGGTGCCGTCGAGCACGGTTTCGGCGGGGCCGCCCAGCGCGTGGGCCAGCACGGGCCTGCCCATCAGCATCGACTCGATCACCGAGAGCCCGAACGGCTCGGGGTCAACGCGGCTGTTCACGCCCACATCCGTCATGGGGTAGTACGTCTCCGCGTCTTTCACCACTCCGGCAAAGTGCAGGCGATCTTCGCGTTGCTTGGCTTTGGCGAGGGTGCGCATGGCCGCGGCTTCGGAGGCGTCGGTGGGCCCACCCAGCAGCAGCAGGTGCAGGGGCGGGCCGCCAGCATCTTGTGCCCGCAGCATCCCATCGAAGAATCTCAGTTGCCCCTTGGAGTCGCTGATCCGCGCCACGATGGTGAATACCACGGCGTCGGCGGCAATCCCCACGCTGTCGCGAGTTCGGCCGAGCACCTTGGCCGGGTCAAATCGGTCTGAGTCTGTGGTCGGGTAGAAGGTGATGGGCGTGTCGGCCCCGGTGCCGTAGGTGCGGCCCGTGTAGTCGCTGTTGGCCAGCACGGTCACGCCCCAGCGCTTGCACACGTTGCGATACAGGCGGCTGTTGAGCCCGAAGGGGAGCGACGTCGAGATGATGTTGGGCATCTCCCACATGCACGGCACGCGCAGCATCCAGGCCGCCCGCCCCGCGATCGACACCAGGTTGGGCCACACGACATCCACCACATCCGGGCCAAACTGGCGCAGGGCCGTGGCCACCGCCTGCCCGCGGCGCGGGGCGGCGGCGGCATTCGCGAGGGTGACCCGCACGCGACCGGCGATCCCCGGTTGCAGCGTTTCGGGTGCTCCGCAGGCGGCCACCGCGACCTCATACCCAAGCCCCTTGAGTTCTTCCGCGAACGTGCCGGGTTCTAGTGAGGCGAAGACGGTTCGCACGCCGGCGTTTCGCACGCCTTTGGCGAGGTTCAAGACCGCGGCCCGCACGCCGTACCCTTCGTCTCCTTTGACGACCCACGCGATTGTCTTCGGGCGATGCATGCGTTGAACGGCTCCGAGGGCGGGTGCGACGCGGGGGATATCGGCCACCCGCGTCCCTGGTGTCCACCAAGATAGCTCACACCTTGACGACACCACGGCCCGGGGCCACCATCGGGGCCCCGACGGTATGGACGCTTGCGGCCTGCGGCGGGAGGCCGGCCTTTTCGCAGTCCGCTAATACCGCTCGTGCGTCTGGGAGGCGGCAGGCGGGCGGTGAGTGACAGTTCATGCGGCGGGCTGCCTCCGGCCTGCGGCGCGCCAACAATCGGCATGAGCCAAATTCAGGCAGTCCGCCCCGTCGTCATCGATGCCCAGGGCGTGGATCGTTTTTCCGGCCGTCCCGTACGTTGCGGAGTCGTTGGCGTCGGGCGCATGGGTCAGCACCACGCCCGCGTTTATTCCCAGCTTGCCGGCTGCACGCTGGTGGGCGTGGTAGACGCCAACGCCGCCCGGGCGGCGGAGCTGGCCGCCAAGTTCAACACCAAGTCATTCGGGACGGTTGAAGAGCTCATCGCGTCGGGCGTTGATGCGGTATCGGTGGCGGTGCCGACGGTTCACCATCGTGCCGCGGCCGAGCCCCTGATGAAGGCCGGCGTCGCGTGCCTCATCGAAAAGCCCTTGGCGGGCGACGTCGAGACCGCGCGGGCGATCAAGGACGTCGCCGAGCAGACCGGAAGCGTGCTGATGGTCGGGCACATCGAGCGGTTCAACCCGGTCATGCGGGCGATGAAGAAAGCCGCGGCCCAGGGCGCCCCGATTGTCCCGCGCTTCATGCAGGTGGTGCGCGTGAGCCCGATGAGCTTCCGAAGCGTCGACATCGGCGTCGTGATGGACATGATGATCCACGACATCGATGTGATCCTGATGATGATGGGCGGGCGCGAGCCGGACTACATCCGGGCGGCGGGGGTGAGCGTGATTACTCCCCACGAGGACCTGTGCAACGCGTGGCTGGAGTTCAACACCCAGCACGGGCGCTGCGTGGCGAACGTCACGGCCAGCCGCCTGGCGCTCAAGACCGAGCGCGTGACCCGCATCACCGGCGAGAACGCGTACATCAAGATTGACTACGGGGCCAAGAAGGGGAACATGATCCGGCGCGTGGCCAACGAGATCCAGATGCGCGAGGTGCGTGAGCAGCTGGCGGCCGGCATGGACCTGACCACGTTGAAGTGGGACCAGCTTGTCAACATCGACCAGCTTGAGGTGGACGAGGGGGAGCCGATTGTCGCGGAAATCGAGGAGTTCATCGACGCGGTGCGGACAAACCGCCGCCCGTCGATCGATGCGGAGGCGGGCTTCGCGAATGTGCGGACGGCGCAGCGGATTGTGGAAGCGATCAAGCGGGCGATGTGAACGTGGCTCTTACAGCAGGCGCGGGTTGTTGATCCAGCCGAAAGGGTTGCGGTTCGTGTCGGGTTGTTGTGCCGCGGGCCACGACCCAAATCGATACGCCCCGTCCGAAACCGCGTACCACGAGCTGTTGTTGCCCTTGGTGTTCACGTAGATGCAGTTGGCCACGAAGTCTCTCGGCTCGGAGACTTTTTCGTCCGCGCCATTTGGTAGGTCCATGAGAGAGGCGGCACCGTCGAGAAACGCCATGTGCGAACGTTTGAAGTGCCGGTGCGCAACCTGATCAACGTTGCCCCAGTTGCCCTCGATATTGGAGGCACCGTTATTGAAATACGTGTTTTCTTCAACGAACAGCGGCAGTCCCTGCATGGGTGTGAGCTGTGACGCGAGTGTGCTCGGCAAGCGACGATTATTCAAATTTTGCGTTGGTTGCAAGTACGCAACCGTGATTTCTAGGTCAGCCCGGGCAAACTCGACTTCGTCGAGCATGGTGTAATCAAAGTCGATGTTGCTCCGCTTGAACAGCCGGGTTGAAGGGTCGGTGAGCTGGCCGTTCGCCGAGTTCCGCTTATTGGATGGGCACTCGAACACCATGTCCGCGTTCTGCATGTACTGGAATACCAGCCCGTAGCCGGGGTTTGTGGATACGCCGCTCACGGGGTCTTCGTACGCCCAGCCTGGGCTCAACAAACGACCGGGAGCAGAGGTCGGGGTCTGGCGGTAGTAGACATCAGTCGACGCCCAGATCATGCCGCGATAGTCGTACGAATACAGAATCGCCGCGTGCCCAATCTCTTTCATGTTCACAAGGCACTTGACGGTCCGGCCGCTCTCCTTGGCCTTGCCGAGCGCCGGCAGCAGCAGCCCGATGAGCAGCGCGATGATCGCGATGACCACCAGCAGTTCGATCAGGGTAAACCCGCGAACGCGCACCAACTTCATGCCGCCTCCTCACGCGTGAGGTTCAAGAAACTCG
>JBAZUW010000017.1:0-15965 GCA_041661205.1 Phycisphaerales bacterium | reverse complement strand
CGCAGCGGCTGACGCCGCCGCCCCCACACTTTCCACGCCCGGATACACGTCGTCCATCCTATCCGTTTCCGTCACGACCGCAACCCGAACTCGCGTGATTTGATTGCCCTGTGGTTATGCGTCGCCACAATGCGCATGACCGGGCAACCGAGGGCCAGACCGTGCCCAAACTACCGGATATCACGAGTCACAACACCGATTGCGGCCCTCATTCGCGTTGCGGGCATGCGCCACCCGCATACACTTCGGCCCGTGCTGCCGCTCCCCGATCCATCTCAGTCCATCTGCCCGCTAGGGCTTACGAGCCAGCAGTTTGTAGATTTGTGCAAATCAAAGCTGGGCATCGCCCGTCCGACCGCGATCGGGTCCTATCGCCGCGCGTTTCGCGATGGGGTCAGCGTCGGCCCCGGCCTGAATGTCTCGCTTCCGCCCGTGGCACAGGCCCTGCGTGACCAATCCCCGGAGGGAGAGGTCATCAAGTTCACGCAGAAGATCAGCGGCGTCACTCGCCCGGAGTCGCCCGGTCTTGAATCGCTCGCCACCGAATCGGTGCTCATCCCGATGGTCGGCCGCACGCAGCAGAGCACCTACACGTTGTGTGTGAGCAGCCAGGTGGGGTGTGCCATGGGGTGCACGTTCTGCGAGACGGCACAGATGGGGCTGATCCGTTCGCTTTCGGCGGCGGAGATCGTCGGGCAGTGGTTCGCCGCGGCCACGGTGTTTGGCATCCGGCCTAAGAACGTCGTGTTCATGGGCATGGGCGAGCCGCTGGACAACTACGAGAATGTCGTGCAGGCGATCGCGATTTTGAAGGACCACAACGGCCCGCACGTGCCGGTGAGCAACATCACGCTGTCGACGGTGGGGCGGGTGGAAGGGATTCGGCGCCTAGCGGAGCAGATCAAGGTCGAAGGGTGGCATCGCCTGGGGCTGGCGATCTCGCTGAATGCGCCCAACGACGAGGTGCGTTCGGGCCTGATGCCGATCAACCGGCGCTGGAACATGCAGGAGCTGCAGGCGGCACTCATCGATTGGCCGCGGTTTGCGGGCAACAAGATCTGCGTGGAGTATGTGCTGATCCCCGGTGTGAACGACCAGGAGCAGCACGCGGCCGACGTCGCGGCGTTTCTGGAGCCTCTGCGGGCCGACGACGGCATCCGTCCCCGGGCGGTGCTGAACCTGATTCCCTACAACCCGCGCCGCGCGTCCCCCTGGCCCGCGCCGGAAGAGGCTCAGGTTGCGCAGTTCATGGGCTGGCTGGGGGCCCGGGGCGTCTTTGTGAAACGCCGGCGGACCAAGGGGCGAGCCATGTTTGGCGCCTGTGGGCAGCTTGGTTCCGAGCACATCCGCCAGCGGCGTATGGTCCAGCCCACGATCTCGGCCTGAGGCGATGTGTCGGCCAAGGGCCCAAGGCGATTTCCCGCAACGTGACAGACGCCATCACCAGCACGCGAATTCAGAAGTCGACACGGCGCACGCGCTACGTGCTGCTGTATCTCCTGCTGGTGGTTGTTTCGGCGTGGTGGCAATATGGGCGTGGGCACGCGCCCGACCCCCTGCCCCCGGATATGCGAAGCATGGATGTCGCCGCGACGACCGACGCGGGGCTGATGACCGACCGGCCGATGCGGCTGGCGTATCGGGAGTGGTTTCCCGAGCACCTGAATCCTGATCGCCCCGCCGTCCTGCTGATTCACGGCGCGCCAGGTTCGTCCAACCAGTTTCGGGCGTTCGGAGAAGACCTGTCGCTGCGTGGCTATCACGTGATCGCGCCGGATTTGCCCGGCTTTGGCTACTCGGAGGGGGACATCGGCGGGCGCAGCTATCTATCACAGGCCCGGGCGCTGGATGAGTTGCTGCGTGCCCTTGATATCTCGCGCGTCCATCTCGTGGCGTGGCACAGCGGCGGGGGGGTGGAGTGGTATCTGGCGGATCTGGATACGCCGCGGGTGGCGAGCGTGACCATGCTCTCAGCCAGCGGGTTGCAGCGGTATTCGGGGTCGGGGAGTTATTACTTCGAGCACGCCAAGCACCTGGCGGGGATTGTGGTGCTGGGGGGGCTTCCGGAGCTCATTCCGCATTTTGGGCTCTTGGGCGACGCGGACGACCGCACGGCGTGGCTGATGACCCGCTGGCAGAGCGACCAGCGGCCGCTCAAGGGCATCATGCAGCGCCTGGGCAGCAAGCCCACCTCCATCCCCACGCTGATCATCCAGGGGCGCAACGACCTCACGATCACCTGGCGCTCGGGGGAAGCGCACCACGAGATCATCGCCAGCAGCGAACTGGACTTTGTGCCGTACGACTGGAGCATGCTGCGCAAGCAGCCCCACCTGATGAGCGCGCGGGTGGAGCGGTTCATCACGCAGCACGACAAGCCGGGAATGCCGGTTGTCGCGGGCATCGCGGATACCGCCCCGCCGCGCCGGCGCAGCCCGGTGATCAAGTGGCTTGAAAGTCACATTCGCGGGGCGCCGTGGTTCGTGCAGACCTCGACGATCGGCAAGGTGGTGCTGGTTTCGCCCACGGTCGGCATCATGGGCACCTCGGTGCTGGTGTACGCGGCCGACCTTGACCCGTTTGTCGGCATGTTCGGCATCACCATGGGGCTCATCGGGCAGACGTTTCTGATCGCGGTGCTGGGGCGCTGGCTGGGCAAGGGCGTGTACAAGGTGCCGTGGATCGGTAAGGGCCTGCCCCATGTTGAACAGGAAGACTGGCGACGCCGCCTGACCCGAAACCCGTTTCGCGAAGGGTGGCGCAGCGTGCTGGTGCCCGGGCAGCGATTGAACTCGCTGGTGGCGGCGTCCACCGTGGACGTGGGGCTTGCCGGGTTTGTCTTTTACATGCTGGCGAGGCTGGCCGCGTCGATCTTGTGGGCCACGGTGGGGTATGCCATCGCGCTGGCGGGCGTGATTTTCGTCTATCGCAGCGTGGCGCGCCAGTGCATCGTGGCGGAGGCGGCGGGGCTGGTGCTGGTGGCGGTGCTGGCCAGCACGATTCCATCGCTGCTGGTACGGATGGGGCGGCAGCGATTCATTGCCAAGGTCGGGCGCGTGCTGCACTTTGAGTACTGGCCGACGAAGGTCTTCTACGCGCCGCTGATTCCGTATGGCCTGACGCTGGCCGCGAGGCACAAGAGTTTTTCGGTGTTCACAGCGTGCAATCCGGGCATCGCGCGGGGCGGGGGCCTGGCCGGGGAGAGCAAGGACGAGATTCTCAACGCGCTGCCAAAGTCGCCCCGAATCCTGAAGCACGTGCTGATACCCGCGACGCCCACGCCCCAGGCGCGAGTGATGATGGTGCAGGAGGCGATGCGGGCGAATCCGGAACTGAGCAACTTCCCGCTGATCTTGAAGCCCGACACCGGGGAGCGTGGGCACGGCGTGCGATTGATCCACTCGCACGACGACGCGCTGCGGTATTTTCAGGAGATTTCTGAAGCGGCGATCGTGCAGCAGTATCACCCCGGCCCGCACGAGGTGGGGGTGCTGTGGGCCCGCAAGACGCCGGAGATGCTGGCCCGAAAGGACAACGACCCGGCGTGCGAGGGGTTCATTTTCTCGATCACTCGCAAGACCTTTCCGATGATCAGCGGCGACGGCGTGCACACCCTCGAAGAGCTTATTCTCAATCACCCGCGCTACCGCAAGCAGGCCAACACGTTCCTGCAGCGACACCGGTCGCGCGCCGGAGAAGTGCTGGCCAAGGGTGAATCGCTGCGCCTGGCGGTGGCGGGAAATCACCTGCAGGGGACGCTGTTTTTGGACGGCGCGGAGTTGATCACGCCGCAGCTCACGCGGGCGATCGATGCGCTGGCGCGGAACTTCGCAGGGGGATTTGATTTCGGACGCTTCGATGTTCGCTACGCGAACGAAGAGAGCCTGAAGCGGGGCGAAGACTTCGGTGTGCTCGAGCTCAACGGCATCACCAGCGAGTCGACCAACCTGTACGACCCGAGCTCATCACTGGCGAACGCCTATCGCATTCTTTTTTCGCAGTGGAAGCTGCTGTATGAGCTCGGGGCGTGGCGGCGTTCGCAAGGGGTGCGCCCGCTCACGCCCCTGGAAGTTCGGCGAACTCTCAACGAGCACTTCAAGCGGCGCGGGCCGATCAAGGTGTCGGACTGACCGTGCCACTGACCTCGCTTCGAGGTCAGTGCGTCATGGCGACAGAAAACCGCTCGCACAGGCCCTTTCACGAGCGAGTGAGCATGGTCACTATCACGGCGCGTTCACCATCTCCCTCGCCTTGACCAGTGCCTGAGGCAGATCCTCGAAGATGTTCTCAAGCCCAAGCTTTTCGTCCAGGCCCACCTTGACGAGTTCAAACATCGGCTGCGCGTGCACGCCGCCCAGCAGCAGCACGGTGCCCTGCCGGGCGCATTTGCGTTGAAACTCTTCGAGGGCGTGCAGACCGGTGGCATCGATGTGCGGCACGCGGCGCATGCGAAGGATGAAGACTTTGGGCGTGCCCTTGATCTGCATGAGGATGTCTTCAAGCTTGTTGGCGACGGCAAAGAAGAACGGGCCGTTGATCTCGAAAATCTCCACCCCAGGTGGAATGCTGAGCGACGCGACGCGCTGGGCGTCTTTGGTAATGGCCAGGGCGTCAGACGTGTCGTCTTCGTCTGAAATATCGGCACGGATGGATCGCACGCTGGCGATCTCCCCCATGCGCTGCATGAAGAGCATGGCGGCCAGCACCATGCCGATGCCCACCGCGGTGATGAGCCCGAAGAAGACGGTCAGGCCCAGCGTCGTCAGCAGCACCGTCACATCCGCGCGGGGAGCCCGCAGCAGTCGCCGAAACTGCTCGATCTCCGTCATGTTCCACGCGACCATGAAAAGCACGGCGGAGAGGGCGGCCAGCGGCACCAGCGCCATCAGCTGCCCCGCCGTGAGCACGATCACCAGCATCACCAGCGCGTGCACCATGCCCGCGACTGGGCTCATGGCCCCCGCCTTGATGTTGGCGACGGTGCGCGAAAGGCCTCCCGTCACCGGCAGCGTGCCCACCAGCGCACAGGCGATGTTGGCGAGGCCCATGGCGACCAGCTCCTGATCGCTCTGGTGGCGAGTGCCGGTGAGGCCGTCGGCGACGACATCCGTCAGCAACCCCTCGACCGCGACCAGAATCGCAATCGTGGTCGCCGCGGGTACGAGGTCTTTGATGAGCGCGAGGGTGATCGCGGGAAAGCTCTGCAAGTGCAGTCCGGCGGAAATGTGCCCGAAGCGGCTGCCCAGTGTGGCGACATGATCCGCCCCGCCCACTGTGACGCCCAGCAGGGCCAGCGCCCCGGCCCCGGCCAAAATGCCCGCGAGGTACGCCGGCAGTCGGGGCGTGAGCTTCCGCACGAGCAGGATGGTCACCAGCGACACCGCCCCGACGAAAAACGTCCGTCCGTCCAAGCTGCCCGCGTGGGCCGCCAGCTCGCGAACCTTCCCCACCCAGTCGCTGGGCATTTGTTCCAGATGAATCCCGAAGAAGTCGCGCACCTGGGCGGTGGCGATGATCACCGCCGACCCCGCCGTGAACCCGGTGGTGACCGGATAGGGGATGAACTTGATCATCACCCCAAGGCGCGACACGCCCATGATGACGAGGATGATCCCCGCCATCAGCGTCGCCGTCGCGAGACCCACATACCCGTGCTCCGCGGCGATCGCGAACAGAATCGTCACCGCCACGGCGCTGGGGCCGCCGACGTTGACGCGGCTACCCCCAAACAGGCTGATGAGAAACCCGCCGACGATGGCCGCCGTCACCGCCATGGCTGGCGGCAACAGATGCTCGTCCATCGCGACCTTCTGCGGAATGCTTCCGATGCCCACCGCCAGCGCGAACGGCAACGCGATCACTGCGACCGTGAACCCGGCCACAACATCCCCCGCCAACTGGCGGCCTGAATAGCCGTCGCGAAACAACAGGGCAAACTTGGGGATGTATCGCTTCACAGGGGAATCATCGGCGGAACGTGGGGGACTTCGGTAAGCGGACCAGTGTATCCGTTGGAGAGGGGGCCGCGGCGAAATCGCCGGCCAGGCCGCTCTCCCTACCCATTCTCGCGGCACAGGCGGCCCGCCTGTGCCTCCTCACCCCTGCTTCAGCTCCAACCCCACTGCCGACAACCCAATCCTCCACCCGTCTGGACAATCGCGAGTTTCGCGCTATCCTCGTCCAGTTTGCGCCCGTCGCGGCAGTTCAATGTGGCACCGGCTTCCAGCCCGTGTCTCACCGACCCGCAAACCGACAACTTCTCGCCCCTCTCAGAGAGAGGGGGTACCCGGATGACCCCTCTCGGAGAGAGGGGGTACCCAAGCTCAAGGAACAGCCTTGCCCAAACGCACCGACATCAAGACCATCCTCGTCCTGGGCTCCGGGCCCATCGTCATCGGTCAAGGCTGCGAGTTTGACTACAGCGGCACGCAAGCCTGCAAAGCCCTCAAGGCCGAGGGTTATCGCATCGTGCTGGTCAACTCCAACCCAGCCACGATCATGACCGACCCGCAGTTCAGCGATCGCACCTACATCGAGCCCATCACGCCCGAGTCGGTCCGCAAGATCATCGAGAAGGAAACCGCCGGGCAGTTCAGAATCGACGCCATCCTCCCCACCCTCGGCGGCCAGACCGCCCTCAACTGCGCCTGCGCCCTGTGGGACGACGGCACGCTCCAGCAGTTCGGCATCGAGATGATCGGCGCGAACCGCGAAGTCATCCACCGCGCCGAAGATCGTCAGATTTTCAAGGAAATCTGCGAGGGGCTCGGGCTCAAGCTCCCCAGGGCCAAGGTCGTCAACACGCTGGAGGCCGCCGAGGAGTTCCTGCAGGAAATCGGCCTGCCCGCGATCATCCGCCCCGCCTTCACGCTCGGGGGCACCGGGGGCGGCATCGCCTACAACCGCGAGGAATACCGCGAGATCATCACACGCGGGCTCGCCGCGAGCATGATCAAGCAGGTCCAGATCGACCAATCCGTCATCGGCTGGAAGGAATACGAGCTCGAAGTCGTCCGCGACAAGAAAGACAACTGCATCATCGTCTGCGGCATCGAGAACATCGACGCCATGGGCGTGCACACCGGTGACAGCATCACCGTCGCGCCGATTCTGACCTTGACGGACAAGGAATATCAGGCGATGCGCGATGCCGCCTTCGCGATCATGCGGGCGGTGGGCGTCGAGACCGGCGGCTCCAACGTGCAGTTCGGCGTGAACCCCAACCCCAAGCCCCGCGCCGACGGCACCAAGCCCTTCGAGATGGTCGTTATCGAGATGAACCCGCGCGTCTCGCGCAGCAGCGCGCTGGCGAGCAAGGCCACCGGCTTCCCGATCGCCAAGATCGCCGCCAAGCTCGCGATCGGCTACACCCTCGACGAACTCAAGAACGACATCACCGGCACCACCAGCGCGTGCTTCGAGCCAGCGATCGACTACGTCGTGACCAAGATGCCCCGTTGGACCTTCGAGAAGTTCCCCGAGGCTGACGAAACGCTGACGACACAGATGAAAAGCGTGGGCGAAGCGATGGCGATCGGGCGCACCTTCAAAGAGAGCCTGCAAAAGGTCATCCGCTCGATGGACGTGAAGCGATTCGGCATCGGGCTGGACCGCAACGACAAATGGCTCGCGGCCATGCGCGCCGTCGAGCACGAGCAACTGGTGCTGGATGTGATGGGTACGCCTGGTACGTCGGCTCCGGGTACGTCGGCTCTCCGAGCCGACACTCTGGGCTCCCCCTCCGAACGTATCGGCTCGGAGAGCCGACCTACCTCCAGCCCCACCGGCCTGCGCACCGCCGATGGCCAACCCATCGAGTGGCCGATCCCCTGGGAAAAACTCAGCCGCAAGCTGAGCGTCCCCAGCCAGGGCCGCCTCTACTACGTGCGTTACGCCTTCAAGATGGGCTGGAGCATCGAGAAGGTCAACGAGCTCTCGCACATCGATCCGTTCTTCCTCGATCAAATCAAGGAACTGGTCGAGTTCGAAGACACGCTGTGCGACTATCGCCACCTGGAGGACGTCCCCGCAGAAGTTCTTTTCGAGGCCAAGCAGCTCGGCTACAGCGACGCGCAGTTGGCGAACCTGTACCTCGGCAGCCAGACCACCGAGTCGGTTCTCAAGGTCCGCGCCCACTGCCGCAGCCTGGGCATCGCGCCGGTCTACAAACTCGTAGACACCTGCGCCGCGGAGTTTGAGGCCAAGACGCCGTACTACTACTCGACGTATGAGAGAGGCACCAGGCATCTGGCACTAGGCACTAGTGGGGAAGAGGCACCCGCGAGCGCCACAACGAATGCCGAATCACGAATGCCGAATGCCGCCTTCACCGGCGACGACGAAATCCGCGTCACCGATCGCCCCAAGGTCGTCATCCTGGGCGGCGGCCCAAACCGCGTGGGCCAGGGCATCGAGTTCGACTACTGCTGCTGCCACGCCGCCTTCGCCGCCCGCGAGCTGGGCTTTGAGAGCGTGATGATCAACAGCAACCCCGAGACGGTGAGCACCGACTACGACACCAGCGACTTGCTCTTCTTTGAGCCGCTGACGTTGGAGGATGTGCTGAATGTGGTGGAGAGGTTGAGCGGGCAGAAGTGGTCGAGTGGTCAAGTGGCCAAGTGGTCAGGTGATCCCTCCACCCAGCACTCGACCACTCAACCACTCGACCACTTGACCACTTCTCCCTCCCTCGTCCGCGGCCTCATCGTCCAGTTCGGCGGCCAAACCCCGCTCAACCTCGCCAAAGGCCTCACCGCCGCCGGCGCACCCATCATCGGCACCAGCGTCGATTCCATCGATCGCGCCGAAGATCGCGACCGCTTCGACGAAGTGCTGGAAAGGCTCAATCTTCGCCGCCCCGCTGCGGGCATCGCACACTCGGTTGATGAAGCCGTGCGTGAGGCGTCCCGCATCGGCTACCCAGTGCTCATCCGCCCCAGCTACGTCCTCGGCGGGCGAGGCATGGAAATCTGCCCCGACGAACGCGCCCTCCGCCACTTCATCACCACCGCCCTCCACACCAGCGGCCTAGACGACGCCCCCGTCCTCATCGACAAGTTCCTCGCCGGCGCCACCGAGGTCGATGTCGACGTCGTCGCCGACTTTGGACTGGAACCAGCAATAGAGCCCCCGGCGCAAGCCGGGGGGTCGCGACAAACTCCCCCCAACCCCCCAGCTCGCGCTGGGGGCTCTATGGGCACCGCCATCGTCTGCGGCGTCATGGAGCAAATCGAACAGGCCGGCATCCACTCCGGCGACTCCGCTTGCACCCTCCCCCCCGCCTCACTCCCCGACGAAGTCATCACCCGCATCGAAGACCTCGCCCGCCGCATCGCCGCCGAGCTCAAAGTCTGCGGGCTCATGAACATCCAGTTGGCAGTCCGCCAGGAACCCGGCCCCGACGGCAAGCCCCACCACGAAATCTACATCTTGGAAGTCAACCCCCGTGCCTCGCGCACCGTGCCCTTCGTCAGCAAGGCCAGTCACGTCCCCTGGCCGGCGATTGCCGCCAAAGCGATGATGGGCCAGAGCCTGGCCGCCCAGCACGCCCGCGAACGCCGCCTCAGCGGCTACTACGCCATCAAGGAAAGCGTCTTCCCCTTCAGCAAGTTCCCCGGTGTCGATGTGGTGCTGGGCCCGGAGATGCGCAGCACCGGCGAAGTGATGGGCATCGACCGCTCACTCAGCATCGCCTTCGCCAAGAGCCAGATGGGCGCGGGCGTGAAGCTGCCCACCGACCCGACCAAAGGCGGCGTCTTCATCTCCGTGCGCGAGCTGGATCGCGAAGCGATCGTCGAGCCGGCGCGACTGCTCATGGCCGCCGGCTTCACGGTCTATGCCACCAGCGGCACCGGTGACTTCCTTCGCCAGCACGGCCTTGCGCCCAAGACCCTCGAAAAAATCGGCGCGGGCGCTCGCCCCAACGTCATCGACATGATGACCAACGGCCAGATCGCGCTGGTCATCAACACGCCCACCCGCACCGGCTGGCAGACCGACGAAGGCCGCATCCGTTCCACCGCCGTGCGCCTCAACGTCCCGATGATCACCACCGCAACCGCCGCCCAAGCCGCGGCCCGCGCGATCATCGAAATCAAACGCCACGGCTGGGGCGTGGCGGCGTTGCAAGACTACGAAGTGACCCCGATCGTGGAGACGATGCAGGTGGGTGCAAAGGCTGCAAACAAGACGTAAAGTTCGGCATTCGGCATTCGGCATGAGGTACGAGGTCGCATGCGCAGGGCAGCCACACCGCGCAAAACGAATGCCGAATCACGAATGCCGAATGCCGACACCCAGCCAACAAAAAAACCCCGCGCTCGCGCGAGGGGTTCATTCTTCCCTAATGCCTAATGCCTACTGCCTTCCCCTCACGGACACTGCCCACCCGCCACCACGTTCAGCAGCGAGTCCACATCCCCCTGGTCCACATTGCCATCGCGATTGAAGTCCGGGTCGATGCCGGTGGAGTTTTCGCCGCCCGCGACCACGTTGATGAGGTAGTCCACATCGCCTTGGTCTGAGTTGCCATCCTGGTTCACGTCCGGGTCGCAGGCGGGGGCGAGGCTCACCTGCATGTTCAGCTTGGCCGCGTACCCCAGCACCGGCGACAACGCGTTTTCCTTGCTGTAAAAGGCCGGGTACGCGGGGTTGCCGCCGCCGCCCCCGGGTCCGCCGCTGGCGGGGGAGAGGGACGAAATCACCACGCGAATGCGACCACTCGCCAGCCCGCGGGCGAAGTACGCCTGCGTCGCCGGGTCGCTCACATTCACGTCAAAGTAGATGGGCGTGCCCGCCGGCACGGCCTGGCCGGGCGTCAGCGCCGGGTTCTGCCCCTCGGCCATCGGCGTCACATCAAACCGTTGGCGCACCTGCTGCGAAATGTCGGTCGTGTTGCCCGCCGCATCCACCGTCGCGGCGAACACACTTCGGATCCCCGCCTGAGGCGGGATCACCGGCGTGGTGCTGTAGGGCGTGGTCTCACCAAAGGTCGCCGCCGACTGACCGTTTCGGTAGCCAGCCGAGAAGAGCTGCACGGGGCTGTTGGCATCCGAGTCGGGGGTGTAAGCCGGGTCGGTGGTGGGGTACAAGGTTGAGACGTTGTCGTACGAGGGGTCGTACACCCACTGGTTGTCGGCGCTGATGTACGCCGTCACCCGCATGCTGTCGATGTGGTACTGGGCGGGGTCGAGGCCGGTGGGGACGACGCCCGGAGTGTCAAAGCCCAGCAGAAACTGCGCGTCGCGATCGTCGAAGCCATCGATGAGGATCGCCCCGAAGGTCGGGATGGAATTCTCAAGGCCAGGGGTCGAGTTGAATGCGTACATCCACCGGTCAAGGGTGGGGGCATTCAAGTTCACGGTGATCACCTGGGCAGATACCGACCCAGAAACCAGGGTCAGTGCCGCGGCGGCCGCCATCCCACACGAGCTTCCGAGCAACTTCTTCATCGCGCACTCCTTTATAGTGGACAGGCACATGATTTTGGCCGAATCCACTCCTAGACTATTATCGTCACACCGGACAGATTACGGTTTGACAGGATATGGCCCCCGCCGGACGGGTCAAGAAAAACTCCGGCAACCTCGCGGCTACTACAGCGTTTGCCGCGGGTGGAGACTCAGATGACGAACGCCTGTCCGTTCCATTACTTGCTAAATCGACTCGAACTCACGCGTGCGCGGGTCCGGAAACCGGCCGCCCGCGTGCGCCGGTGTCCGCTCCGCAACGCCTTCACGCTCATCGAGTTGCTCGTGGTGATCGCGATCATCGGGGTGCTGGTGGCGGTGTTGGTGCCCTCGCTGGGCAAGGCCAAAAACGCCGCCCGCATGACGCGCGAGCTGGCCGGGGCGCGGCAGCTCATGACGGCCTTCAGCACCTACGCCAACGACTTTCGTGGGCAGATTCTCCCCGGCTACGCCAGCCGAACCTGGGTCGATGGCGACATGATCGTCAACGATGAGTCCGGCGAACGCCTGATGAACGAGGAAGCCCAGCGCTACCCCTGGCGTCTGGCCCCCTACCTCAACTACGACTTCCGGGGCCTCTACCAGGACGACAAAGTGCTCGCGGAGCTCCGTTCGCAGGAGGATTCCTATTCCAGTTCCGGCGTCACCTACGAGTATGTCGTGAGCCTGTACCCGTCGTTCGGGATGAACATCGCCTTCGTCGGCGGCAGCGACCGCCACAGCGAGTTCACCCCCGCGTTTCAGAGTGTTTTTGGCAAGGTCTACCTTGATCGCATCGATCAGGCCACGCGCCCGTCGGAGGTTCTGGCGTTTGCCTCCGCGCGGGGTGACTCGCAGCCGGCATTGCCGTTTGTGGGGCCGCCTCAGGGGTTCTTCCGGCTTGAGCCTCCCCGCTTCGCCGGGCCGGTGCAGTGGGGGAGTTCGTACGACGACAAGGCGGCCTCGCCCGGGCTGAACTCGGGGTTTGTCTCGCTGCGCTGGGGGGGCAAGGCGGTGGTCGCCGCGATGGACTCGCACGCAACCCTCGAAGGGTGGGAAAGCCTGAGCGACATGCGCCGCTGGGCCGACCGCGCGACGCGGCCGGACTGGAACCTCACAGTCCGCTAACGCGGCGGGCGATATTCATGTATTGGAAAGGCTTCGAGTGCTGGGGTCGCGGTTATCGGCCGACGACCTGAGCGGAAATTCATCCCGTGAATTCCCAAAAATACCCGAACTGCAGGTTGCGGCTATGTGCCTCTGGGGGTACATTGCAAGCATCGGGAGCGGAAGGGCTTCGGTCCGATCGGCTCGATGCATTTTGATGTGCCGGGGTATTGCGGACTCAGCATCTTCGTGGCGTCTATTCGGTCGGTTTCACATTCTGGCGTGTCTCGTGCGTTGCTGCTGTTTCTCAAGGTTGCTCGTTGTGGTCATCGGCGTGTCGCGGCGTGAGGCGACATGGGGTGAGCCACTTCGGCAGGCCAGTTCGCGTTTGCTTCGCCTCTTCCGTTTGCCGTTGCTCTCCGCTCTGTTCTTTGGGGGTATCGAGAAAGGAATCGCTCATGAAGTCAGGTAGAAACCCCGCCCGTGCGGCCTTCACGCTGATCGAGCTTCTGGTGGTCATCGCCATCATCGCCCTGCTCATCAGCATCCTCCTTCCCGCGCTCGGCAAGGCCAAGCTCACGGCCAAGGCGCTGCAGGAGCAAGCGACCGGACACAACCAGGTTACCGCCTACGCCGCGTACTACACGGACAGCCGCGATAAGTTGATCTCTTCCAACTGCCACTGGGCGTGGAATCACGCCCCGGCCAACTCCTACAGCACCTTCCCGGCCGACCCCTTCAACCCGGGCAAGCTCATGGAAGGCACGATCACCAAGACGTGGCCGTGGCACTTCATGTCCAACAATTACTTCCCGCACGAAGCCATGATGATCGACAAGGCGACCTTCCGCGACTTCAGGAACCGCAACAAGCTGTCATCGCCCGCGGGCAATCCCCAGTTCAACACATACGACGACGCTAGCTATGTGGCGGCCATCGGTTGGCACCCATCCTTGGGCATGAATGGAGTCTACCTCGGTGGTGCATTCCAGTTCGGCGCGTATCGCGGTCAGGGTGCGGGTCCGGATAATTATGGATTAAACGCGGCGCCAGCTGGCAATCCGCGCAAGGCGGGCGGCCAGTTTTACGTGCGTCAGAGTGCCGATGTGCGGACTCCCGATCAGATTCTGGTTTTCGCGTCGTCGCGAGGTGGCGACGTTCGCGGCAACGGATGGTGGGGTTACGGCGGCGCTCGCCCCGATCCCACAAATACCACGACCCCGATTCTTCCTGGGTATTTCCTGGTCACGCCCCCCAAGCGCCACCCCACGGGAATGTTCCTTGGAGCCAACGATTCAAGCACTGCGCAGAACTACCAACTCGATTGGGGATGGAACACCTCCACGGCGACTCCCACGGCTCAAGGCAACAATGTGTTTGACCCCAAGAAGGCTCCCAGCACCTGGGGCATGCTTGATGCTCGCCACTTGAACAAAGTTGTTACCTGCCAGTTCGATGGCAGCGTCAAACTTCAGTCGCTTGAGCAGTTGCGCGACATGCGCAAGTGGGCGAACATGGCGGCCGATGCCGACTGGAACTTCCCAACAAACTATCGCGACATCACGTGGTAAAAGTTGGGATGAAATACTTGCATGGGATGAACGTCTATGGAATCTTGGCTCGCGAGAAGTTCTTAAAATCTTATTGCGGTCACAGTTGAGTTGTAGTGTGTTTCCAGCATACAGTAGTGGAGGCACTCCGAAAGCGTTTTTCGGTGGGTGTTCTCTTTGTTCAGCTCAGGATTTGGAGAATCGCATGCGAAATCTGATGTTTGTTGCCGCGATCTTGGTTCCGCAGTATTGCTTTGGGCAAATACTAACCGTGGTACGTGCCCATAATGTGGCGTACAGTCAGCTCACTAGCGACATCACTGTGCACTTCGCGGATCCAGGGCGCGAGGTTTTGTCCGGCAAAAACAATTTGACCTACGCTGGGCATGGTCAGGCACTTCACGGCGGCAGAGGAAACTCGACGTGTGATTTTGCGAATGGTCCTGACGGTATTTCCCTCGCCCAGAGTATTTCTCGCTTTGGAACGTGGACCGGTCCGGCTTACGGCTCGGATAACTCGTATCAGTTGCCGACGGGCTACGTCGAGTCGATCGCGAGCGGGGCATCGTGCGTTGAAGATGTCGCGGTTGGAGCCGTTGCTTGGTCGCCTAGCTCGGTTGTGATCTCCAACTTTACTACACTCAGTCTCGAAGAAGCAAGCGGGTCCAACCCGCAGGAGTGCGGGGCCGATTTTTGCGATGTCTATTCCGTTGGGTTCGCGTCAGGAGATGAGAACTCCAACGAAGTTGTCACGATGGTCGTGGGCTCGGCAACTTCAGACGATCGGATCTATTTCGACCTCGACTGTCGGGGGACCACTTGGGCGGGCGCAGATCAAACTAACTATTTGTGCGCCGACCCATTGGTGCCGATTACTTGTATCGGCACTCCCGCCCCATTGAGCATTAGCAACAGTCTCACCATCAAGCTTTCAGTCTATGAGCAAAAGGTTGTTGGGGGCGTAGTTTCGAAGGGCAAGCTGATTGCTTCCACAACGCTCGCTGGCGGGTACTTGGCGGATAGTGCAAGCCTTACGATCTCTCCGACCGGAATTTTCAATAACACTGACGCGGATTTGCAAGACATGTACGACAATTATCCGACATGTTTGACCAGCAATGGATATGAAGTGCTCGGCTTCAGCCGTTTGGTCTCTTGGTTCTTCATCGATCAAGATCAAGTTGTATTGCACACCCTGCATGCTTGTGTCGTTGAAGTTCAGGTTATCCACGACGTGAACTAACCGGCGGATTTACCGACCGATACGGGTGAGAGCTAGAACGGTCGGACACTATGCTAACAGAGTTGGCGCAATTGGTATTGCCAAGCTAAGAAGATTGGCACGCCGCACAATCCCCCAATCCCAGCGGTGCGGCTTCTCTAAGTCGCACCGTTCTTGTTTTTGCTCTGTTGCCGATTCATACCAGATAGGGTCAAAATTCTGACATGGTGACTGCGTTCACTCTGCTTCGTCATCGCTTTCTTCTTCGGCACTCGCGTCGAGCAGTTGCACGGCGGCGTCGAGCAGTTGCCGCAGCGGCACCGGCTTTTGCATGTACTTGTCAACGCCCAGGCTCTCGGCATATGCCTGGTGGCGTTTGCCTTCGTTGGCCGTCACCATGATGACGAGCGGCGCGTCCTCGTACCCCTTGATCCGCTCCAGCGCCAAGAAGCCCGAGCGCTTCGGCAGCATCATGTCGAGGATGACCAGGTCCGGGGGCTCCTCGCGGCAGACCCGCACCGCCTCGTTGCCGTCCACGGCCAACTGCGTCAACGCGCCCTCGGATTGAAACGCCGCGTCCATGCTCTCGCGCACGTCGTGGTCGTCGTCGACGATCAGCACCTTCACGTCCGTCAGCCG
>JBAZUW010000016.1:0-27300 GCA_041661205.1 Phycisphaerales bacterium | reverse complement strand
AGGGACCGATAGCCCGGGCGGCCCTTGGTTTGAAGGCCGCCCGAGCGTCGGTTGTTTGTTAAGGTCTAAGCCCGAAAGGGTTTACCAGCCGCCGCGGCCACCACCACCGCCACCGCCGCCGCCACGAGAGCCGCCACCACCACCGCCGCCGCCGCGATAGCCACCGCCACCGCCGCCGCCGCCGCCACGCGAGCCACCACCACCGCCGCCGCCACCACGATCCTCGCGCGGGCGAGCCTCGTTGACAGACAGAGCGCGGCCGCCCAGGGAGTAGCCGTTGAGCTTCTCGATCGCGGCCATGGCCTCGTCGTCGTTGCTCATCTCGATAAAGCCGAAGCCCTTCGAGCGGCCCGTCTCGCGATCCATGACGACGCTTGCGCGGGTCACCTCGCCGTGCTCGCTGAACAGCGTGCGGAGTTCATCATCGGTCGCGGTGTACGGCAGGTTTCCAACGTAGATATTCTTCATCGGCGCAGTCATCCTTGGTTCCAAAAGGCCCACGAGGGCCACCCTCCCAAAGACAGAGCATAACGACTCTTCCCGGGTTGTCGCGTTTTGGTGGATAATTCCACATGCGGATTTCACGGGGACAAAGCCCGCCAACAATGAAGCATGCCCACCACCGCCGCCCGCACAACACCCAGCCTAAGCCAAATCCGCGCTCAATTTCCCGCTTTGGAGTCGAATATCGCGTATTTTGATAACGCCGGGGGGAGCCAGTTGCCCCGCTGCGTGATTGATGCGATGAGGAATTATTTAGAGTCGTCATATGCGCAAGGTGGCGCCAGCTACGAGCCGAGCCTGCGGGCGACCGCGAATCTGAAAGCCGCGCACGACCTGGTGAAGATGTTTCTCAACGTGCCGGTGGGGGGCGAGGTGATCCTGGGCGCGTCGACCACCGCCTTGTGTCACCTGGTGGCAAACGCCTACGCGGATGCACGATCCGAAGGTGCGGCCCCTGCTCGAGATGAGATCATCGTTTCCAGCGCCGGGCACGAGGCAAACGTCGGCCCGTGGTCGCGTCTCACCAATCGCGGGTTCAAGGTCACGCTGTGGCCCACCGAGAAGCACGACGATGGGCAGTGGCGGCCGAGCATGGCGACGCTCGCCAAGTTGGTCTCGAATCGCACGCGGCTGGTGGCGATGCCGCAGGTGTCGAACGTGCTGGGCGAGATTTGGGATGTGGCGGCGGCGACCCGCATCGCGCACGCCGCGGGGGCAAAGATCATCGTGGATGGTGTGGCCTTCGCGCCGCACGCCGCCCCTGACATGCAGGCCATCGGCTGCGACTGGTACGTGTATAGCACGTACAAAGTCTTTGGCCCGCACATGGCGGCCCTGGGCGGCACGCGCGAGGCCTTCGCCGAACTCACCGGCCCGAATCACTTCTTTATCCCGCGTGAGACGTT
This sequence comes from Phycisphaerales bacterium, assembly GCA_041661205.1. Taxonomy (GTDB): domain Bacteria; phylum Planctomycetota; class Phycisphaerae; order Phycisphaerales; family UBA1924; genus RI-211. Next base: position 25,891 of record JBAZUW010000016.1, on the reverse strand, counting down.
GCCCAACAAGTTTGAACTCGGCGGGTGCTCGCACGAAGGGTGTGCGGCCATCAACGCGTTAACGCCATACGCGGCGTTTCTGGCGGGCGAAGACGCGAACACGCCGCCCAGCCGCGGGCTGTTTGAGCGGGCGTTTGGCGTGGTGCGGGAACTGGAAGCCGGGCTGCTCTCCCGATTGATGACGTATCTCGCGGCGAAACCCCGCGTGCGCCTGGTCGGCCCGGGGCCGGAGTCGCGCAATCGCGTCTGCACCGTCGCGTTTGTGCACAACACCCGCCGCTCGGGTGATATCGCCACCGAAGCCAACGCCCAGGGCTTGGGCATCCGCTACGGCCACTTCTACTCAAAGCGACTGATCGACGAGCTCACGCCGGAGTTCGGGCTGCTGCCGGATCAGGGCGTGGTGCGGGTGAGTTTGCAGCATTACAACTCGGTGGAGGAGTTGGACCGCCTGTTTGCGTACTTCGATCAGGCGCTGTGAGGCGGAGAGGTTTGTGGGCCAAAGGGTCGAACCTGGGCTCGAAGCGTCTTCCGGGGGTAGCTCGAAGACTCGCAACCCCCGGCTACTAACGGCCAGCCCTTCGGGCTGAGGACGCAAGTCTGGTCAGTCGGTCGTCAAATCTCGCTCGACCACTCGACCACTCGACCACTTGACCACTTGACCACTTGACCACTTTGCCACTTCCGCATCCGCTCCGCTACTTCAACAACCTCTCCAGGTAGTGAATGTCCACCCCGCCGCGGCGGAAGTCGGTGTTCTCCACCAGGCGCTGGTGCAGCGGAATGGTCGTCTTGATGGGCCCCACGTGGAACTCGCGCAGGGCCCGGGCCGCCCGGTCCAGGCATTGCTCGCGGGTGTCGGCGTGGACGATCAGCTTGCCGATCATGCTGTCGTAGTTGGGCGGCACCACGTATCCGGGCACGACGTGGCTATCGAGGCGCACACCCGGGCCGCCCGGGGTTTCCCACTTGTCGATTTTGCCCGCGCTGGGGCGGAAGCCATGCGCCGGGTCTTCGGCACAAATGCGACACTCCATCGCGTGCCCGTTGATCTTGATGTCCTTCTGCTTGTAGGGAATCTTCTCGCCCGATGCGATCATGATCGACATCTTCACGATGTCGACACCCGTGATCATCTCCGTCACCGGGTGCTCCACCTGCACGCGGGTGTTGACCTCCAGCATGTAAAAGTCGCCCTTGTCGTCGAGCAAAAACTCGCAGGTGGCGGCTCCGGCGTACTTGGCGTTCACGATCATCTTGGCCGCAGATTCGCAGACCTTTTCCAGGCGCTTGCGATCGATGTTCGGGGCCGGGGCTTCCTCGATCACCTTCTGATGGCGGCGTTGCAGCGAGCAATCCCGCTCCCACAGATAAATCGCGTTGCCGTGCTTGTCGCCCAGCATTTGGATTTCAACGTGTCGCGCGTGCTCGAGGTATTTCTCGATGAAGACGGCGCCGTTGCCGAAGGCCGCCATGGCCTCCTGGCTCGCCACGCGCAACTGGCTGCGCAGTGTGCCCTCGTTGTGGCACACCTTCATGCCGCGCCCGCCGCCACCCGCTGAGGCTTTGATGATGACCGGGTACCCGATCTTCGCGGCCACCTTCACCGCCTCTTCCTCTTCCTCGATGGCATTCTCAGAGCCCGGGAAGACCGGCACGCCGTTGGCCTTGGCGGTCTTCTTGCAGTCCACCTTGTCGCCGAGCATCTGCATGGCCTCGGGCGATGGGCCGATGAACTCGATCTTGCAATCGCGGCACGCCTGCGAGAAGTCGGGGCGCTCGGAGAGGAAGCCGTAGCCGGGGTGGATGGCATCAACGTCGGCGATTTCGGCGGCCGCGATGAGCCGGGCGATGTTGAGGTAGCTCTCCTTGGCCGGGCCGGGGCCGATGCAGATGGCCCGGTCGGCGAGCTTGAGGTACGGCGCATCTTTGTCGGCGGTGGAATAGACGCAGACCGACTCGATCCCCATCTCGCGGCAGGCCCGCATGATGCGAAGAGCAATCTCACCACGATTCGCGATCAGCACACGCTTGAACATTCGGGAGTCCTGGGGACGCGGAGGGGGGAGTTACCACAGAGGCACAGAGACACAGAGAAGAGCGAAGAACGGGAGGAGGAAGAGAGACAGGAGAGATAGGAAAAACAGAAACTAGATGCCGCGATGCCTTGTGCCTTGATGCCTTCTTCAAATCATCCATGCCGGCGGGGTGGATCAGGCCTTTATTGCAAAGAGCTTTTGCCCGAACTCGACCGCTTGGCCGTTCTTGACCAAGATCTGCTCGACGACGCCCGACTTCTCGGCCTTGATTTCGTTGAAGACCTTCATCGCTTCAATGAGGCACACCACCGTGTCGGGGGTCACGTTCTGGCCGATTTTCACGAACATGGCGGCATCGGGGTTGGGGGCGAGGTAGCAGGTGCCGACCATCGGGCTTTCGATGGCCGCCCCGGGTGCGACGGGTGCCGCGGCCGGAGCTGGTGCCGCTTGGGTGGCCGCGGGTGCCTGCGCCATCGGGGCCTGGGTGTACTGCACTGTCGGGGCCGCGTTCGCGTGCCCGCGCCTAATACCGATGCTCTCCCTGAGCCCCTGTTTGCTTTCACCGTGCACGTCGATCTCCGAAAGATCGTTCTCGATCATCAGGGCGATCAGCTCTTTGATCTTGGAAATATCCATAGTGTCCTTCCCACGATTGTCTTGTGGCACGGGCAGCTTGCCCGTGTCACGCTTCCAGCCTGCGTCAATCTGTCTACCAAACTGAAGTTTCCGCACACGACGCCGGAGATGAGGCTTTGCGAATCTCCGGGTTGATTCCCCCTCACACCCTCACAACGTCGCCCACTCCACGTCCAATGGCATCGTGCACAGGTTCTTTGCGCCGGTTGCCGTGATCAGGTAGTCATCTTCCAGCCGCACGCCGCCGATGCCGGGGAGGTAGATTCCCGGCTCGATCGTCACCACCATGCCGGCCGCGAGTTCAGTGGGTGGTGCCATGTGGCTTAAAAACGGCTCATCATGCCCTTGCAGGCCCAGCCCGTGCCCCAGCCCGTGACCGAAGTTAGGGCCATACCCCGCGTCGGTGATGATGGTGCGGGCGACGCTGTCCACATCGCGGCTGCTGACTCCGGGCTTGAGGGCCGCGGCCGCCGCCATGTGGGCTTCGCGCACGATCTCGTAAATCTCACGCACCTTCGCGGGCCACTTGCCCAGCGCAAAGGTGCGGGTCATGTCGCTGTGATAGCCCTTATACGTCGCGCCCCAGTCGATCAGCAGGGGCGTGTTGGCCGCGGTTTTGACCTTTTGCGGGCGATAGTGGGGCAGGCTGCCATTGGCGCGGGCCGCCACGATGCTCTCAAAGCCGGGCTTGGGTGAGCCGCGTGCCTTCATCGCGGCTTCGAGGCGAGAGGCGATCTCGAGCTCGGTTTCACCCACACGGATGGTGGGGAGAACCTCGCGCAGGGCGGCCTCCTGAATCCGGGCGGCGTTCTGGATGAGCCGCACTTCGCTGTCGTCTTTGATGAGCCGGAAGGGCTGCACCAGCCGGGCCAGGGGGCGGAGAGTCTTGCCCTCTCCCAAGGCCTCGGACAACTGCGAAGATTGCGCGAGAGTGACGGTCTCGGCCTGCACGCCGAGTTCGGTGACGCCCAGTTGCCCGGCGACATCGGCGACGGCCCCGATGATGGCGCCTTTGCGGATGTGGACTTTGGCGAGGGAGGCGACGGGGGCGAGTTCTTCCTCGTAGCGGAAGTCGCTGATGATGACGGGGCCGCCCGTGCCGACGAGCAGGTAGCTGTCACCCCCGAGGAAGCCGGTGAAGTACCCGACGTCGAGAGGGTTAGTGATGAGCGCGTGGGGGACGCCACGGGATTCGAGGGCGGCGTCGAGCCGGGCTAGACGGGCGCGGAAGTCGGGGACGAGGTCGGGCAGGAGCTTGAGCGCGGGGGCCGACGCGACCTTGATGGGGGCGGCCTTGGTTGCCTTCTTCGCGGCGGGCTTGCCCGCCTTCACGCGACTGGAGGTGCGTGCCTTCACCGGGCGCTTGGCGGGCCGTTTGGATTTTGTGGAACGTGCACCCATGAGGGGGTCATGATATCGGCCCGGCCCGCCAGTGAGAAATAGGGCGACGGTTCTCCCCAACTGACTGTCACCACCTCACAGGAATCTCTGGCCCGCGGGGTGCCAGCAAATCCGTACACTCGCTCCGCCAATGGCCACGGCCAACACCCGAACATCATCTCCGGCAGCCCGCGTGGCGGCAGGGATATTGCTTGGGTTCACCGGGCTGGTTTTGGTCGTCCCGGCCGTCATGGTCGTGTGGAATTTGGTGGGGCGCGCTCAGGAGCTTTCGAATCTGGCCGCGTGGACGCCGGCGTGGGCGCTGCTGGGGTGGAGTTTTATTTGGGCGTTCGGGATTGGGGTCTTGGCGACCGTGCTGGCCTGGCCGACGGGGTGGGCGACGCGCGGGCGCGGCTGGGGGGCGACGCTGGTGCTGTTGCCGGTGATCGCCTTCCCAAGTTACCTCAGTTACGCGGGTTACGGCTTGCTGCGGGCACCGCGGACAGGGGTGGGGGATCTCATCGAGCGCATGGCCTCGGGCGGTTGGCAAGACCTGCCCATGGTGGTGGGGCGGGGGGTGGCGCTCTTTTCGATGGCGCTGTGGTGCTGGCCCATCGCCACCATCGTGCTGGCGGCGGGCTTAAAGAAGATACCCGAATCGGTATTAGACTCGCTGGCGTTGGAGCCGTTGCCGTGGTGGCGTAAGAGCTTGGTACGGCTGGGGATGAGCTGCGGCCCGCTGACGGCGGCGGTGGGGGTGTGCGCGGTGCTCATGCTGGGGTCGGCCGTGCCACTGCACCTGGCGCAGGCCGCGACATATTCGGTACAAATATGGTTTGACCTGACCCGCGCGCCGGGTGGGCCCACGGTGTGGACCAAGAGCTGGCCCTTGTTAGTGATTGCTACCGGGGCGGGGTGGGTGCTGGCCAAGCGACTTGCGGAAACCCCTGGTGGCGAGCCAGAAGTGGCTGAGAGACCGAGGTTTGCGAAGGGGCGGTGGCAGTGGATGGCCTGGGCGGCCCCGGCGGTGTTTGGGGTGGGCGTGCCGCTGGTGATGTGCGCACTCACGGTTCGCGGCTTCAAGCAGGTGATGATGTTCTGGACCCTCTCGGGAGATGCGGCGGTGCAGAGTGCTTGGCTGGCGGCGGGGGTGGGCCTCAGCATGGCGACCATCGCGCTGTGTGTCTTCCTGATGCTCTCCAGCGGCGACGCACGGGCGGGGGTGGTGGCCAAGTGGTGCACGGCCGCGTGGCTGGCGGCGGGGCTCATGCCCGGGGTGTTGGTGGGTAATGCCTTTCTGGCACTTGGGTTGCGCTATGAGTGGCTGGGAGATTCGCAGGGGATCGTGGTGATGGCGCATGTGGCCCGCTTCGGCGGGGCGGCGGCGTGCCTGGGGTGTCTGGCCGCCCGGGCGGCGGCGGTGGTCACGCCCTTGCGACGCATGGACGGGGCGCTGTCGCTGCTGGGTTGGATGGAGACGGCGCTGCCACTGGGCGGGGCAGCGGTGTTGTGGGCGGGGCTCTTGGGCGCGATGGAGAGCTTGCACGAGATCGAGTCCACGATCATCGTGCAGCCTCCGGGGACGCCGGGGTTAGCGCAGGTGATGCTGGGGTATTTGCACTACAGCCGCATGGAAGAGTTGTCGGTGGGGGTGTTGTGGATCGCGCTGGGGGTGAGCGTGCTGGCGGGGTTTGGAGCGCTGGGGGTCAGGTGGTTAGGCTTCGGCCCCGCGGATCCGGCGGCGGCAAACCAGGAATCTGATTGAGATGCCTGGGAGATGTGACTTGGAGCGAACGAACACGCGAGCGATTCCCAACGCATCCTTTCAGTCACGCAGCCAGTAGGATGACCAGGGATTGTTTCTGAACACGGGGTAGCATGGCGGGCAGAGCGGCATTCCGAAGCAGGCGTGTACGGCGGGGCGGCCTCATCGTGGTTGCATTGGCCGGACTGGTTGTGTCCGGATGTTCCAAGCCGCCCCCGGCGGGTGGGCCGCTGAACGTGCTTGCCAGTTTCGGGGAGGTCGGCGACTCTCCCGGGCAGTTTTCCTATCCACGTTGCATGTCCAACGACGGCAGCCAGTTGTGGGTGATCGACAAGCAGGCGTGGGTGCAGCGGATTGACCCCAAAACCGGCGAGTGCACACTCGGCTGGCGGATGCCGGAGTATGAAAACGGACGCCCCTGCGGCGTGACGGTGTTCACGCCACCAGGCGGCCCGACGCGGGTGTACATCGCCGACACGCACTATCACCGGGTGATGATCTACGACCCGGTGGCGAACGCGGGGAAAGACCCGCAGCGGGCGTCGGGACAGCTGGTTGCCAAGTTTGGAACCTATGGCGAGGGCGATGGGCAGTTTATTTTCCCGACCGATGTCGGCATCTTGCCAACCGATGACGGCAAGGGTGTGGCGCGGCTGTACGTGAGCGAGTACGGCGGGCATGACCGGGTGAGCGTGTACGAGCCGGCGCCGGGCTCCACGCCCGGTGACGAGCGCGAGTATGTCTTCAAATTCACCTTCGGGCGGTTCGGCAGCGGCAGCGGAGAACCGGTGGAGTTCAGCCGCCCGCAGAGTGTGGAGATTAATCAAGCGGCCCACGAGGTGGTCATCACGGATGCGTGCAATCACCGCATCGGGAGGTTCACGTACGACGGCAAGCTGATCGCGTGGATTGGCGGGCCGGAGAAGGCCGGCGACGGGATCGGGCAGATGAAGTTCCCGTACGGGCTGGTGTTGCTGGGGGATGGCACGGCGATGGTGGCCGAGTACGGGGGCAATCGCGTGCAGCGGTTTGAGCTGGCGACGGGCACGAGCCTGGGGATTTATGGCCAGACCGGGCGACGCCAGGGCGATCTGGCGACGCCGTGGGCGATTACGGCGATGAAGGATCGGGTGTACATCCTGGACAGCGGGAACAACCGGGTGGAGGCGATTGGGCTGCCGACGGGCAAGACGCCGCTGGTGGCGCCGGCGGGCAAGGCGGCGACGACGGCCGCGGGCTCGCAGAGGGGCGGCGGTGGCCCCGGATGAGTCTTTCACTCGTAGCCTCGATGGTGTTTGGTCCGATCCAGTGCACGCGGCCGATCTGGCTGCTTTTGATTCCCGTCGCGTGGGCATTCACGTTTTTGTTGGCGCGGCGCAGCTTGTCGGGGCTGGGCACGGCGACCAAGTGGACGGCGATTGCGCTGCGGCTGGTGGTCTTCTTGCTGCTGGCGCTGGCGATGAGCGAGCCGATGTGGCGGCGCGAGGCCAAGGACATCGCGGTGAACGTCGTCATCGACGCGAGTGATTCCATTCCCGCCTCGCGTCAGCCCGAGGTGGACGCGTACGTGAAGCGGGCGGCGGAGCGGTCTGACCACAAGGAAGACCGGCTGGGCGTGCTCACCGTCGCCAAGGACGCGTATGTGCAGTCGCTGCCATCGCGACTCAATGACCATGTGGAGCGCCAGCACATCGGCGCGACGGACGGCACGGACCTTGCCACCGGCGTGCGGCTGGCGATTGCGACTGCTCCCAAGGATGCGGGCTTTCGGATTCTGCTCATCAGCGACGGAAACCAGACGGACGGCAACGTGCTGCAAGCCGCGGAGACGGCCAAGGCGCAGGGCGTGCCGATCGACGTGTTGCCGGTGCGATACAAGTACGACAACGAGGTGCTGGTGGATCGGTTGGTGGCCCCGGCGACGGCGCGGGAAGGCGAGACGATCAACCTGCGGATCGTGCTGCAGGCGACCAAGCCGGCACGCGGGCGCTTGACGGTGCTGATGAACGAGCAGCCGGTGGATTTGGACCCGGATCTGCCGGGCGCGAGCGCGAAGGTGACGCTGAAGGCGGGTCTGAATGTGCTGCAGGTGCCGCTGAAGGTGCAGCGGGCGGGGCCCCAGAAGTTTGACGCGGTCTTTGAGCCGGATGGGCCGGCGGATGATGCGGTGCCGCAGAATAATCAGAGCGGCGTCGTGACGATTGTCTCGGGCGAAGGGCGCGTGCTGGTGCTGTGCGAACACCCCGAACAGAACCAGCCATTCCTGGACGCGATGGAGAAGTCGAAGATCAAGACGGAGGTGCGGGCGGCGGCCGCATTGCCGACGTCGCTGACGGAGCTGAACGGGTTTGACGCCATCATCATGCTGAATGAGTCGGCGTATGACTTCACACAGAAGGCGCAGGAAGACCTGCGGCAGTACATCCACGAGACGGGCGGCGGGCTGCTGATGGTGGGCGGCCCCAACAGCTTTGGCGCGGGGGGGTGGATCGGTTCGCCCCTGGAAGACGCGCTGCCGGTGAAGCTTGACCCGCCGGACAAGCGGCAGATGCCCAAGGGGGCGCTGGCCCTGGTGCTGCACAGCGTGGAAGCGCCCGACGGGGTGTTCCTGGGCAAGAAAGTTGCGGAGTCGGCGCTGAACTCGTTGTCGAGGTTGGACCTTTTCGGCATGGTGGAGTACGGGTGGGGTGGGGGGTACAGCTGGGTGCATCCGCTGACCCCGGTGGGCGACGGCACCAGCGCCAAGCGCGACATTCAGAACCTGGCCTTTGGCGACATGCCGGACTTCACGCCCGCGATGCAGTTGGCGTATGACGGGCTTTCGGCGTGCGATGCGGGGCAGCGGCATGTGATCATGATTTCGGATGGTGACGCGCAGACGCCGCCGACGTCGCTGTTGGACAAGTTTGTGGCCAAGAAAATCACGGTGAGCTGCGTGGGCGTGTATCCGCACGGCGGGACGGAGACGGGGCGGATGGAGTTCATCGCCAAGTACTGCGGGGGGCGGTATTACTTTGTGAATACGGCGGCCGGCCTCGCGACGATTCCCGGGATCTTTGTGAAGGAAGCCCAGACGGTGCGCCGGAGCCTGATTTGGGAAGGGACGCCGTTTGCGCCGCAGGTGTTGGCGGGTGGGGAGTCGATCCGCGGGTTGACGAGCGTGCCGCCGATTGGCGGGTATGTGGTGATGGCGGAGCGAGAGGGGCTGAGCCTGACGACGATGAAGGGTCGCGAGGGAGACCCGATTCTGGCCGAGTGGCAGTACGGGCTGGGGCGGGTGGTGACCTTTGCGAGCGATGCCGCGACGAGGTGGAACCCGGCGTGGGTGGCGTGGGGCAACTACCAGCAGTTCTGGGAGCAGCAACTGCGATGGGTGATGCGCCCGCAGGGCAACGCCAACATGAAGGTGATCACCGAGAACAAGGGTGATCAGACGGTGATCACGGTGGAGGCGATGGATGCCGCGGGAGAGCGCCTGAACTTCGCGCAGTTTCAGGGGCGGCTGGCGGCCCCCGACGGGACGGGGCAGGATGTTGAACTCAAGCAGATTGGTCCAGGGCGCTACCAGGGTGTGGTGGCGACTGGCAAGCCCGGGGCGTACGTGCTGGGGATGAAGTACGCCGTGCCGGACCCATCGCAGGGTGGGAAGGTGCTGCAGGGGAGTGTGCAGGCGGCGGTGACGCGGCCCTTCGCGGACGAGTTCCGCACGCTGGAAGACAACGCGGGGTTGCTGTTGCAGGTGGCGCAGCTGACGGGCGGGCGCGTGCTGGACTGGGACAACGCGACGAGCGCGGACCTTTGGAGCCGCGAGGGGATCAAGATGCCGGTGTCGACCCAGCCCTTCTGGCTGTGGGCGGCGATCGCGGCGCTGACGATGTTTTTGATGGACGTGGGTGTGCGCCGGGTGCGGATTGATATTCCGGCGATGGTGAGGGCGGTGCGGCGCGGGTTTGGGGCGGCCGGGCCAAAGGGCAGCCAGGCGATGGGCGGGCTGAAGGCGGCCCGCGAGCAGGCCCGGGCCAAGCTGAGCGAGCGCGGCAAGCTGGCGCCGGCGGAGCTGGAAACCCAGGCGCGCGAGGCGGCACGGCAGGCGGTGAAGACGGCGAGCGCGAAGTTTGAGGTGAGCGAAGAGCAGTTGAAAGCCGCAGGCAAGGGCGGGGTGGCGATGGGCGGGGCGGAGGCGAAGGTGACGCCGACGCGCGAGCTGAAGAAGCCGCCGGGCGGCGCTGATGAGGGGATGGGGAGGTTGCTGAAGGCGAAGAAGAAGGCGCAGGATGAGATGGGAGAGGAGTAGGTAGGTCGGCTCTCCGAACCGACCTCTGGGCGAAGTGGTCGGTTCGGAGAACCGACGTACCAAAGCACCGACGTACTACAGATATAAGCACGAAGGAGTGTGACGCATGGCTCCGGTTGAACGCGAAATCAAGATGGAAACGCCCGCCGAGGTGAAAGCCCAGTGCGAGCAGTTTCGGCTGACGTTTCAGAAGCTGCGCAGCGAAATCGGCAAGGTGGTGGTTGGCAATGCCGACGGTGTGGACGGCGTGCTGATGGCGCTCTTTGCTGGCGGCAACGTGCTGCTGGAGGGCGTGCCGGGTTTGGGCAAGACCCTGCTGGTGCGCACGTTGGCGCAGGCGTTGAGCTTGCCTTTTAGCCGCATTCAGTTCACGCCCGACTTAATGCCGGCGGACGTGATCGGCACGAACATCGTGATGGAAGACCCGGACACCGGGCGGCGGAAGTTTGAGTTCCAGCGCGGGCCGATCTTTGCCCAGGTGGTGCTGGCGGACGAAATCAACCGGGCGACGCCCAAGACGCAGAGTGCGTTGCTGGAAGCGATGCAGGAACGCAGCGTCACCAGCGCGGGCACGACGTACAAGCTGCAACTGCCGTTTCTGGTGCTCGCCACGCAGAACCCCATCGAACAGGAGGGGACGTACCCGCTGCCCGAAGCCCAGATGGACCGGTTCATTTTCAAGATCGTGGTGGGCTACAGCACGCTGCCGGACCTGATGACGATTTTGGATCGCACCACCGGCACGGCGAACCCGGAGGCGGAGAAGGTGCTGGATGGCCCGGCGATTTTGGAGGCGCAGAAGCTGGTGCGCGGGTGCATCGTGGCGCCGCATGTGAAGGAATACATCGCGAGGCTGGTGCTGGCGACGCATCCGGGCGGGGAGATGGCCGCGGGGGGGAGTGATGGGCCGACCAACAAGTACGTGCGCTGCGGGGCCAGCCCGCGTGCGGCTCAGGCGCTCATGCTTGGTGGCAAGGTCAAAGCGTTGATCGAGGGGCGCTACCACGTGAGTTTCAACGACATCAAGAGCATCGCGACGATGAGCCTGCGGCATCGCGTGCTGATGAACTTTGAGGCGGAGGCCGACCGGGTGGACCCGGATGAACTGGTGCGGCAGATCGTGGCGTTGACGCCGACGGAGCCGGTGCGGGTGGGGGTGTAGGTAGGTCGGCTCTCCGAGCCGACCGCCGCGGATCGGTAGAGACAACACGTCTTCGAAGCGACGGTGTAGCAGCACGACGAAGTCGGCTCGGAGAGCCGACCTCCACAAACGACGTACCAGCACCATGCTCCCCACCATTACCCCAACTCGGCCCAAGCGCATGGACGATCTGCTCACTTCCGAGCTCATCGCCAAGCTCGATCCTTTGGATCTTTCGTCCAAGCGGGTGTTCTTCGGCAAGCTCAAGGGGGAGCGGCGGAGCAAAAAGCGCGGCCAATCCGTCGAGTTCGCGGATCACCGCCCCTACGCCACTGGCGATGACATCCGGCACATCGACTGGAACATCATGGCGCGGCTGGACCAGATCTTCCTGAAGTTGTTCTTGGAGGAAGAGGACCTTTCGCTGCAACTGGTCATCGACTGCTCCGCCAGCAGTGATTGCGGCGACCCCTCGAAGTTTCTCTTCATGCAGAAGGCCATCATGGCGCTGGGGTATGTCGGGCTGGTCAATCTCAATCGCGTGAGCGCCACCGCGATGGGCCCCGGGCCCGGGAGCGTGACGACCTCGCTGCGCGACTTGCGGGGCAAGCGGCGCTCGCACGACCTGGCCAACTGGATTTGCAGCCTCAACCCCGGCGGCACGTTTAGTTTCCGCGAGGCGGCCGAGCGCATCGCCATGGCCCGGCGCGGCAAGGGCCTGATGCTGGTCTTCTCGGATTTCTTTTTCAAAGAAGGCTACGAGCAGGGGCTGCGCCGGCTGGTGGGGCACGGCTACGACGTGTTCGTGGTGCAGGTGCTGAGCCCGCAGGAAGTTGAGCCGCCCATCACGGGGGATTTGCGTCTCAAGGACGTGGAAGATGGCGACATGGCGGAGGTGACGATCTCGGCGCCGCTGCTGAAGCGCTACAAGGCGATGCTGGCGGCGTACTGCGAGCAGATGCGCACCTTCTGTGCCCGGCGCGATCTCACGCTGATCACCGTGCGAAGCGATACGCCGGTGGACGTGCTGGTGCTGGATTACCTGCGCAAGAGGGGAATCGTGAAATGAACTGGCTGACTCCGGAGATCGGCGGGATAGCCGCGGCGATCGCGACGCCGACGCTGGTCATTCTGTATTTCCTGAAGCTGCGCCGGCGCGACATGGAGATCTCCACGACGCTCCTGTGGAAGAAGGCGATCCAGGACTTGCAGGCCAACGCGCCCTTTCAGCGCCTGCGACGCAACATTCTTCTCATCTTGCAGCTCATCGTGCTCGCGGGCGTCTGCGTGGCGCTGGCCCAGCCGGAGATGGCGGGCAAGAAGCTCACCGGCGACAAGCAGGTGATCATGATCGACCGCAGCGGCTCGATGACGAGCACCGATGAGAGTGACGGGCGGGGGGGCAAGACGTCGAGATTGGAAGCCGCGAAGAAGCAGGCGGCGGCGGTCATTGACCAGATGCGCGATGGGGGCCTGCTCGCCAGCGACAAAGCCGACAGCGCGATGATCATCGCCTTTGACTCGCAGGGCGAAACGCTGCAATCGACGTTTACCAGCGACAAGGAGTTGCTGAAGCGACGGATTATGGAGATCACGCCGCGCGATGGGCCGACCTCGATCGATGAGGCGATGCGGTTGGCCAAAGCGCAATCCCCGCAGCGTATCGTCGAGGGGCAAGGGCTCATCGCCGGTGAACCGATGGCGATTCACATGTTCTCTGACGGGCGCATCCCTGACGCGGCCAAGGCGACGCCCGGCCCGGATGACAACGTGGAGTTTCATCGCCTGGGGCAGCCGGATTCGGCTAACGTCGGCATCGTGGGCATTCGGTCTGAGCGCAGCTTTGAGAACCCGACGAACCTCAGCGTGTTTGTATCGCTCCAGAACAACCAGCCCCTGGAGCGCAACGTCGACGTCGAAATCCTGATTGATGGCACGGGCAAGGGAATCAAGAGCGCCACCATCCCCGCAGCCTCCAAGAGCGGCCTGGGGCTCAATGGTGCTGAGGAGGCCCGGGCTGAAGCCCGCCAGCGCGAGGCGCTGCAGGCAACCGGTGTCAAGCCGGTGGACGCTCCGGCGACCACGAAAGACACGCTGCAGCCCGGGCTCACGGGCGTGGTGTTCACGATCGATCGCAGCGACGGGGCGGTGGTGCAGGCGCGGGTGCGTGATCCGGGCTCGGGCGAGCCTCCGACGGGTGATGTGATGTCGATCGATGATTCGGCGTGGCTGGTGGTGCCCCCGGCCCGCAAGCTGGCGGTGGCGCTGGTGCAGCCGGGCGGGAATCTCTTCCTGAGCAGCGTGCTGAGCGGGTTGCCCTTGAGCCGCCTGGTGGAGCTGACGCCCGAACAGTTCGCCCAGCGGGCGGCGGCGGGCTCGCTGGCCGAGTTTGATGTCATTATTCTGGACCGGTGGCTGCCCCAAGGGGCGAAGAAGTCTCCCGGTGGCGAAGCCCCGGCGGGTGGGGTGCCGCCCCCGGCAGGCGCGAGTGCAACTGCGGGCGCAGCGAGCCCTGCGGGCACGCCGGCTGCCGCTCCGGCTCCGGCCGCCCCCAGCGACGCGGATCTACCACCGGGGCGTTACCTGATCCTGGGTGACGCTCCGTTGCGTCTCAGCGGGCAATCGTCGGGGATCAAAGTGGTGGGCGAGGGCGGGTCGAGCGCGATCGTCGATTGGCGGCGTGACCATCCACTGCTCCGCAACGTCAACCTCGACGGCCTGAACATCGCCAAGTCACGCAAGGTCGAGGTGCTGCCGGGCTCGGGGGCCACCGCCCTGGCCTGGAGCGACGCCGGACCGATTCTCATCGACACCATCACCGGCGATGTCCACGCGGTGGTGGTGCCCTTTGACGTTGCCGAGAGCGACTGGCCTTTCAATGTCAGCTTTGTCGTGTTCATCGCGCAGGCGACAAGCTACCTGGGCGACGATGTTGACGGCGGGGCGCTCCGCCAGATCCAGCCCGGCACCGTGCTCACCGATCGGTTGCCTCCCGGAGCCTCCGATGCATCGTTGAAGCTGCCTGGGGGTGCGTCGCAGACGATCGGCATCGGCGCCGACGGGCGGGTGGTTTTCGGGCCGCTGAAGGACGTGGGCGTGTACGAGTTGTCGTGGAAGGGCACGGCGGGGGCGACGGACACCAAGACCGACGCGGGGGCGAAGCGGTATTACGCGTCGTCGCTGCTGGATTCGCAAGAGTCGGACGTGGCGGCCGAGGACCGGGTGGATCTGGCGAACAAGCAAGCACTGGCGCAGGCCAAGGCTCCGGAGGTGGGGCGTAAGCAGTTGTGGCCATGGCTGCTGCTGGCGGGGATGGGCGTGCTGATGGTCGAGTGGTTTGTGTACAACAAGAAGGTGCACGTGTGAGCCGCCGTGCGTGGGGTTGTGCCGCGTTGGCGTGGCTGGTGGGGGCCGGAGCGCCCGCGAGGGCGGCGGACCCCCCGCCGAGTGACCACCCGCAGATCGAAAGCGTGGAGTTTCCGTTTGGCTCACCCCTGAGCGCCGACCGGTGGTGCCCGGTGATCGTGCGCGTGTCGAGCGGCGCGACCCCGGTGCAGGGCGTGGTGACCTTGCGCTATGCGCAGGATGGATCGCAGGACGTGGCGATCGCGGCGCGGGCGGCGACGACGCCGGGCAGGACGGTGCCGGTGGAGATGGCCGCGGCGTTGCCGCGACAGGCAAACGAGTTGATCGTGAGCTTTGAATCTGAAAGCGGGCGGCTGCTGGACGAGCGGCGGCTGGTGCTGGGTGGCCCGGCGGGGCGCACGCTCTTCAAGCCTTCGGAGTCGCTCGTGAGGGTGCTCGAGGTGGGCGATGAGAGCCTGCTGGTGGCATTTCGGCAGGACACGAGCTACGCGGCACGCGAGAATGCGACGGCAATGGGTGTGGAAAGCGGCGGGGCCGCTGGCGTGCCGGTGGGTGAGACGCTCCCGACGCTGGCGGATTCCATCGCCATCGATGCCGCGCGAAATGTGCAGGAGCTGCCCCATGCCTGGTTGAGCTACGAGGGCGTCGATGTGGTGGTAGCCAAGGCCACCGTGCTGGCCCGCGCCGACGCCCGGGCCAGGGCCGCGCTGATCGAGTGGGTCGGGGCGGGCGGGCGGCTTGTCGTGGTGGCGGATGGGCCGGGGCCTGAATGGAAGCAGTGGGTGCCGGGGTGGGAAGGGCTTCTCACGGTCGGAGAGATCGAAACGCTCACCCCCGGCGAGGCCATGATGCACGCGACGCTCGACGCGCCGCGGCGGAAGATCACGCTCGACGCCTCGCAATCCCTCAACAAACAGGTCGGTGTCGAACCGCCCGAAGCGGATGCCCGTGCGACGCCGGAGGCGACCAGCTTCCGGATGCGGCGGATCTCTCTCAGCAAAGACGCGCCCCGCGAAGGGTGGTCCGTCGGCTGGGGCGTCGTTGAACAACCGGATGCGAGCACGGGCCTGGTGGCGCGGGGGCCGGTGGGCATGGGCATTGTCACGCTCGTGGGTGTCGACCTTTCACGGGTGATCGTGACGGATCCCGCCCGCGGCTCGCGCAACTTGTGGCTGGCGCTGCTCAGCGACGCCAAGCTGGGGCCGCTGCCCACGCGGATTCTGCGCCGGCTCGGCGAGACGAACGACTACCCATGGCAATACTCGGGCTGGAACTCCGGGTGTGACGTCTTCGCGCGCTCGGCGATCGTTGGTTCCATCAACGCGGTGACGTCCAACCCGAATATCGGCAGTGGAGTGATCTACGGCATCGGCGGGTGCGCGATGTTGCTTGCGATTGGTGTGGGGCCGTGGGAGCGCTGGCGGGCACGACGCCGCGCCACGGCGGGATGGCATACGACGCGGGCGCTGGTGTGGATCGGGGTGATGAGCGGGGCGGCGGTGCTGGTGCCGCAGGTCATGCGCAAGGGTGATTCGGAGCGACGCTGCGCCGAAGCGGTGGACGTGATCGCCTCCCTGGGCACGGAGTGGCGCAGCGGCGTCGTCAGCTCGTTCAGCGGCAAGCCCGAGACGGTGGAGCTGCCCGACCGGGGTTCGGCGTGGCAGCGCGGCGTGAGCGAAGGCTTTGACTTCTGGAACGCCACGCGGCGGCCGAGCTTCTCACCCTTGCAGTCAATCCTCGTGCTCGGAGATGGTGCGCACGACGCGGGGGCCATGGTGCTCGCCCCACCCCGCCAACCTCAGTGGACCGTGCGGACGTTCATGTACCAGGCGCCGGCCCGGGGGATCGACCCGGCGCTGCCCACCGTGGAACTCAGCCGGCTCAAGAATGGCTGGGGGTTGGAGATTCGGGGCATTTCGGGCGAGGCACGCCTGAGCAACGTGCAGCTGGCCCTGCGCACCGGGCTGAAGCCTGTAGAACTCGCTCGCGACAATTCCCCGGGTTCGGACGGAGCCTTTCGAGGCGAGATCTACGAATCCGGCGAGGCGGGAGCACTGTGGGATGGCCACTGGCAGTCGGAAACATTTGACTCCGGCCAATGGTGGCAGCAGGAGCAGGGCAACGGGTACGGCAATCCATTGATCGCGTTGCCCGGGGCGCGGGGGCGAGATGATGCGATCGCCGCCCGCGTGATGGCTGGGGGCTACGCGTGCGTGGCCATGCAGATCGACAACCCCAGCGACGGCTATTCCAAACCCGGGGGCGGCAGACAGGCGGTGCGGGTGCTGGTGCCGCTGGCGGAGGAGACAACCCCATGATCGAGACCAAGGGCCTGACCAAGAAATACGGCCAGCTGGTAGCGCTGAACGACCTCACGCTGGACATCGGCCCGGGAGAGGTTTTCGGTTTCATCGGCCCCAACGGCGCGGGCAAAACCACCGCGATGAAGCTGCTGGCGTGCCTCATGAAGCCTGACGCGGGGCAGGCCAAGGTGTGCGGGCTGGACATCCGCAAGGACGCGGATTCGATCCGGCGAATGATCGGCTACATGCCGGATTTTCTGGGTGTGTACGACGATCTGACGGTGGACGAGTACCTGCAGTTCTTCGCCGCGGCATTTGACATCCCGCGGCGGGAGCGTGGCAAGATCATCAGCCAGGTGCTGGAGTTGACGGACCTCACCGAAAAGCAGCACACGCTGGTCGATGGTCTCTCACGCGGCATGCAGCAGCGCCTGGGCGTGGCCCGTGTGCTGGTGCACGACCCCAAGGTGCTCTTCCTGGACGAACCCGCCAGCGGGCTGGACCCGCGGGCCCGCATCGAAATGCGCTCGCTGCTGAGCGAGCTGGGGCGTATGGGCAAGAGCCTGATGGTGAGCAGCCACATCCTGACCGAGCTCGCGGAGATGTGCACGAGCATCGGCATCATCGAGCGTGGGCGACTGCTCTACGCCGGATCCATCGACGACGCCTTGCAGAAGACCCGTGCGGCCCGGGGCGAGGGGGACCGGATTCGTGTCACACTGGAAGCGCAGAGCGTGACGGCGAGCGATCTGGCCGCGGCTTTGGCGGGTGAGCCGCGCTTCGCCCGCGTGGTGCCGGATGGTCAGGCGGTGGTGATCGATCTGCGGCAAGGTGAGCTGGGGCATCACTTCGTGATCGAGGCGTTGCTCGCGAACGGGGCGAGAATCGCGAGCTTTGAGCCGCAGGAAGTGAAACTGGAAGACGCCTTCCTGAAACTCACGACCGGAGCGATTCAATGAGCGAGGTGCCCGGTGACATCACGTCGGCGACCGGAGGGTCGATCGGTGCACCGGGGCCCGTGGCGGTAGCGGCACCCATGAAGCCCACCTGGCCCGGCCGCGGCCCGTGGCGGAGGTTGCCCGGGCCGCTGGTGATGCGCGACATCGCCAAGGCCAGCCGCCGTGCGGGCACCTACTGGATGCGGTTTGGCATCGTGCTGGTGCTTCTGGGTGTTCTGGCGCTGACCGTGATGTCGATCCATCCCTTCGGGGGCGGAGAAACGTCGAGCATCGCATCGTTGCAGCAGATGCAGCGGATTGCCCCGGGCATCGCGATGGCGACCATCTGGTTTGAGTATGTGGTGTTGGGGGTGTTGAGCGCGGGAATGACGGCGATGGCCATCGGGGGTGAACGCCGCGCCGGAACGCTGTGGGCACTGCTCTCCACCCCCCTGCGAAGCTGGGAGATCGCGCTGGGCAAGATGGCCGTCGGAGGGGCGCAGTTGCTGGTGCTGGGGTTGTTGCCGCTGCCCATTCTGCTCGCGGTTCGCGTCTTTGGCGGCGTCAGCGCGGTTACGCTCGCGCTCAGCCTGGTGGTGGTCGTGTCGACCATGGTCTGTGGCCTGGCTTGCGGGTTGTGGGCGTCGATCGGGGCGAAGACCGGCTCGCGGGCGATTGCCAGTGCGCTGGCCCTGCTGGCGCTCCAGCAGTTTGGAGTGGCAATCAGCCTGGGGCTCATCAATGCCCTCTCGCTCTCGATGGTGTTCGATTTCGATGCATTCATGTGGACGACGCCCGCGGCCACGCTGATGGCGCTCACCGTGGCGGAGAACGCCCCGGTGGTGACTGCGCAGCCCGCCGCCCTCGCGGCGGCTGCGGCCGCCTGGAACCTCGGCTGGGCGCTTGTGCTATTCGTGGCCTCCACCTGGCGCCTGCGTCGCGTGGCCGAGTCTGGCGACGTCGCGCCCCCGCGAGCCGGAAAGCGGAAGCGAACGAAGTCGGTCGCGGCGAGTGATGCACCCGATGCGGAATCGTCGGACCCCTCGCAGACCGAAGCAGGCGCAAGGAAACGACGTCGCAGATCCGGGGCGATGGAGGGAAGCAGCCGCACGGTTTCTGATCACCCGGTGCTGTGGCGTGAGTGTGCCGCGCCGTTGATGTCGTCCAAGGTGGGGATGGGTGTCGCGCTCGTGTTGATTGGGGTGGGACTGATCCTGGATGTGGTGGAGGGCGGGCTGTCCGAGATCGTCCTCCATGGGTTTGTGGCCGCCATCGGGCTGTTGCTGGTGTCGGTGGGGGCGGCGGTCTCCGGAAGCGGGGTCTTTTGCGGCGAGCGCGAGGCGCGAACCTGGGACATTCTGCTCTCAACCCCCCTGTCGGCGTGGCAGCTCGTGCTGGGCAAGTTCCTGGGGGCCCTACGCCGCAGCTGGCTGGTGACGCTCGTGCTGGCAGCCCACTTTGGATTGTCGTGGATCTTCGGCAACACGCTCTCGCTGACGGGGGTGTATCTGGTGCTGGTGATTCTGCCGACCGCCGCGATGTGTGCGGCGTTGGGGACGCTGGTGAGCGTGGTGTCGAAGACCTCGCAGAAGGCCGCGGGCTTAACGGTGCTGCTCCTGGCGGCGTTGTGGATCGGCGTGCCGTTCCTGCTCGCCCTGGGCGAAGGAGTGTTGAACCACCTGGTGGGGAGTAGCTCGAACAACGTGGTGACCGCGGCGGTGATGACCTTCAACCCCTTTGCGCTGCTCATCCTGATCATCCAGGGCTACCGGGACCGCTACCAGACCGGGTACGAGGCGGGCCGGCTGGTCGACTACTTCGGGGCCGGGCAGGTGAGCTACTTGGTGATGGGCGCGGGGGTGGTGGTGTACGCGGGAGTGGCGATTCTGACATGCTGGGGACTGTTGGGGCTGGCGGCGGGGAGGTTACGGGTTCTGGGGATCCGGAGATAGGGGTTCGTTTGGATTATAGGGGTCGAGAAAGAAAGTGAACGTGGGCAAGTGGTGGATAGCGGCGCGCAAAGATTTGGTTTGTATGGAGATAGGAGAAAGTTTCCGGAAGTGTTGGACGTGGCGGCTTGACTCGGAGGGGGCTGGGTTCTATTCTCCACCCCTGCCAGCGAGTTGGCAATGGCCAGGTGCGAGCCTGGTTGGTGTCACTCGCGGCATTGATCTTTGAAAAGTAAACAGTTGGGAGCCGCACGAGAGTGTGTGTTCGCATCAGTGGTTCACGCCACGTCCCGTCGACCCGGGGGATGCGAACAGATCCAAATACCCAAGCCTGTCCCGTACAAGGTAGGCGTTGGGGGTCGTCCACGGGGGTCACAGCCCGCTGGAAAGTCACTCGTCGTGTAACCCTTCTCCCTCGAACTTGTGTCGAGGGAGGAAAGAAAAACGAGTGAGTCTTCCCTGGATTGCCATCCAGGGACGGGGTTCATGATCCTTCAGCTTTACGCTGGTGGTAGTGAACTTCGTAGACCGCTTCGCGTCGCGAGGGCGAAAGTCCGGACGAGGCGAAGAACATGGTCATCTTCTTGAATCTGATCTTGCGTTGGGCGTAAAAGCCTGGCGCAAGACAAATCGGAAAATCAACTGAAGAGTTTGATCATGGCTCAGATTGAACGCTGGCGGCATGGCTAAAACATGCAAGTCGAACGTGTGTAGCAATACACAAGTGGCGAAAGGGTCAGTAATGCGATCGAATGTACCCTGAGGTGGGGGATAGCTACGGGAAACTGTAGGTAATACCCCATGATCTCTCCGGAGCAAAGGTTTACCGCCTTGGGAGCAGCGATCGTCCTATCAGGTAGTTGGCGGGGTAACGGCCCACCAAGCCGAAGACGGGTAGCGGGTGTGAGAGCACGGCCCGCGACATCGGAACTGAGACACTGTCCGGACTTCTACGGAAGGCTGCAGTAACGAATCTTCCGCAATGGGCGAAAGCCTGACGGAGCAATGCCGCGTGTGGGATGAAGCGTCTCTGACGTGTAAACCACTGTCAGGGGTTGGAAACAATGATCGACCCCAAAGGAAGTGGCGACTAACTCTGTGCCAGCAGTCGCGGTAATACAGAGGCCACAAGCGTTACTCGGAATCACTGGGCTTAAAGGGTGCGTAGGCGGGAGTGAAAGTGTTTTGTGAAATCCCACGGCTCAACCGTGGAACAGCAGGGCAAACTACACTTCTTGAGGCATGTAGGGGCGGGCAGAACAGTAGGTGGAGCGGTGAAATGCGTAGATATCTACTGGAATGCCGATGGTGAAGACGGCCCGCTGGGCATGTCCTGACGCTGAGGCACGAAAGCGTGGGGAGCAAACAGGATTAGATACCCTGGTAGTCCACGCCGTAAACGATGCGCACTAGACCGGTGCGGTTTTGACGCCGTATCGGTCGTAGTAAAAACGATAAGTGCGCCGCCTGGGGAGTACGGTCGCAAGGCTAAAACTCAAATGAATTGACGGGGGCTCACACAAGCGGTGGAGCATGTTGCTTAATTCGAGGCAACGCGAAGAACCTTACCTGGGTTTGACATGTACGGATCAACTCTATGAAAGTAGAGCCACAGTCGCAAGACCGGAACGTGCACAGGTGCTGCATGGCTGTCGTCAGCTCGTGCTGTGAAGTGTCAGGTTAAGTCCTTTAACGAGCGCAACCCCTATCGTTAGTTGCTCGGCGCAAGCCAGTACTCTAGCGAGACTGCCGTCGTCAAGACGGAGGAAGGTGGGGATGACGTCAAGTCCTCATGGCCCTTACATCCAGGGTTGCAAACGTGCTACAATGGTGCATACAAAGCGACGCGAGGCCGCGAGGCGGAGCAAATCGCAAAAAATGCACCCCAGTTCGGATTGCAGGCTGCAACTCGCCTGCATGAAGTCGGAATCGCTAGTAATCGGAGATCAGCTACGCTCCGGTGAATGTGTTCCTGAGCCTTGTACACACCGCCCGTCACGTCATGGGAGCCGAGAGTGCCCGAAGTCGCTGCAGTTCAGCAGTGCCCACGGCAAGATCGGTGACTGGGACGAAGTCGTAACAAGGTAGCCGTAGGAGAACCTGCGGCTGGATCACCTCCTTTCTAAGGGATTTCCTTAGACCAGACCGGCAGAGAGATCTGTCACTGGTTGTCAACGCTCTCTCGTCTGTTTGCTCTTGTGAGCGAATGGATAGTCCATCGGTAACGATGCACCAAGCGGTCCCAACTGTTTTCTTGCCTACCCGGAAGTTCCGGCGCAGCACCCATGTGAAAGCATGGGTGCTTGTGTTTTTGGATACTCAAATAGGCGAATGGGCCCTCGTCCGATGCACCGCCCTTCCACGACGTAGGCGAATGAGCTCCGGACGCTGAGAAGACATGCTCAACGCGGCTGGCACTGTGGGCCGACACCGGTTGTCCGCGTGCTGGCGGCAATTGGGGCCCAGCATCAAGGTACGGCTGTCGCTGGCTTCTTGCGCGGCGGGAGGTCCTGCACCGGCACATTGGGAATCGTCACCGGACCGACCCACACCGGGAGTTTCATGCCCGCTTGAATACACTCGGTGACCTGCGTGGGGAAGCAACTAAGTGCGTCGCGCCTGCCAATGAGCGTGATGTCGGTGGTTTCAGCCGTCCAGGTCGGGTCCATCATGAACGTGGCTCGGAGACAGCTCAGCTTGCTTCCTGGGGTGAAAGTCTGGGGCCAGACGCATTCTTGTGCTTGGCTGAAGTAGAAATATCCGTTTTTCCTGTTCAAGAAGTCGCGGTTGAGCCAAAAGCCCAGGCGCGCCTGCACCGGCATTCGCCGCGGGAAGTAGTCGATGGTGATTTCAGTGGGCACGCTTCCGTCGGGACCAACCCTCGACCAGAACCTGCGAATGTGTATCTCGAACGCATTTCGCAACTTCTCCTCAGTTTCCGAATCGGTCACGGGCTCGATGATGTCCGGGACTGCAGCGACCAGCGGCACCCGAGCCGCAAGGTTCACCGGCCTGCTGGAATCACCCGCAATCAGATCGCACTCCATGGTAACGGTGGCGTTTCCATCCACCAAAGGTGCGTCCACTGTGAAAACAGTCGAAGTTGCGGTGGACGAAAGTACCGCGCCGCCGCTCATCGGTATTCGGTTGCTCCACGCGTTCCCTGCGCTTCGGGGGTCGTCGTTGCGGTAGGGAAAGACGGGTACGCCATCAACAAAAGCGGCACAAAGCTTGAGAACGACGGAGGGATCCCGGAGTTGGGTGGAGCTGTAACCGCTCGCGAAAGAACCGGGTGACTCTGGGCCCATCCGAGTGCGCGAGATCTTAATCTGGCAGCTCGCCTGACCGGGTGTGATTCCTTCGATCGGCGTCACCGAGAGCTCCAGCCCTTGATGAAAGTAGGTCATGCCGTCTTGAGCGTTGATGGCTCCTGCGTCATACGCGCGCTCGATGATCGAGCCGAGGCGAGTATCCCACGGCATCGTGGATGCCTGTCGGGCCAAAGCGGCCCGAGCCAGAGATCTCATTGAGGCTTGCGACGTCGAAAGGCCGCTCGCGCGGGTCTCGGCCTCGGCGACTGCCAGCTGAAAGTAGCGGCCGACGCCATACCGAAGGAGTTTCGCAAGTTGCGAATCGGGCAGTATCGAATACACCGCCGCCAATGACGCGGCGCTCGACACCATCAGCGCGGTCGGTGCGAGCGATGTGAGCAACAACATGCTACTGATGGCGAGGAACCAATAGCGGCGTGTTCGCCGCGAAGTGGCGACCGCACCGGGGGCGTTGAGACCGTGGCCGCACTCGGGGCAACGGACGCCCCCTGTGCCCGATTCGATGAGGCTTTGGACCTCGAACCCGCACTTGCGGCACGTTGCCGGGGTTGCCACTCGCCGCCCACGCCATGCAACCAGACATAAGCTAACGAACAGCAGGTTCAGCAGGACCAGGATGAACAGTGGGCTCGAACTCATGGGTGTCGTGTGATACGGCCCCTATGCGGCACCCGCATCACCCTGCATGAAGCGTATTCGGCGGGTGTTCCACCTGCAACTACGAAAACAAAACAACCCCCTCGGCGTGAGGGGGTTGATGGATGTTCCGCAGCTTGAAGTCGCGGCTTACTTGTCGCTCTTCTTGGCCGGCATTTCTTCGGTCGCCTTGTCCTTCACTTTGTCCTTCATCTTGTCCATCTTGTCGGATTTCATGGTGCCCTTGGCTTCGCGGGCATACGTGATCTCCATCATCTTCATTTCCTGGCCGTTCATCGTGCCGAAGAACTCGCTCTTGTGATGGTCCTTGTCGACGACGGTCAGGACCTCTTTGAACGCGTCCTTGGTCTTGGTCATCGGGTTGGTGAACTCGCCCTTGAGCGTGAGCATCTTCCCATCTTTGTCGGCGGTGCCGGTCATGAAGAGCATGTTGGAGGACATGGTGTCCATCCAGGTGGACTCGAAGCGCTGATCGATGTTGTTGAAGCCCATGGCGCCGCCGCCGTGGTAGAACTGCCCGTGCATGCGCCCTTCGAAGTTCATCTCAAGGAATCGCCCACCCATGGTGAGCTTGTATTCCATCTTTCCCTTCTCGGGCTTGCCGGCGCCTTCGGGGGAGAACTCCGTGGTTTCGGTCTCCCAGGTTCCCGCGAACTGGGCCAGCCACTTGTGCATCTCGCCGGGCTTGGAGCTTTCCATCCAGGCTTCCATCTCGGCGTTGCTGTCGTGGCCCTTGTCCCCCATCTTCTCCGGCATCTTTTCCTGCGGCTTGGGCGCGGGCTTGGCGTGGTCCTGACCCATCGCAGCGCCCGCCAGACACATGACGGCCGCCACCCCGAACACCATGAAACGATTCGTAGACATGTTGACCTCCTATAACGAGCCGACCCCTCGACCCGCGGCACGCGCCCCGAGCCTATCCATATCCTATCAAACCCCGGTCAAACGTGCCGGAGCGAAATTTGGGGTATTGGCTGGACCCTGCGGGTAGGCCCAGCGGTATGAGTTCAAGGGCGATCTTCGCCTCCGGGCGGGGGCTGCTCCGTTGGCGCTCTTGCCGCGCCGCTCGCTCTGCTTGCTTTCTCAGCTTCTTTGGCTCTCAATCAGGTTATTCTGCATGACCAGTACGCTTACCTCCGGCGCCGGCTTTCGGCGACACGTCTTCATCGCGGCCGCCCCGTCATTGGCCACCGAGCGCCAGGCGGCGACCTCAGCCGTCTTTGCCGGGGGGCCCCACGGGGGCCGCTTCGCCGTGGCGGATCCTGATGCGGGGGCCTCCGCCCGCCAGATGATCGATCATGCCATCCGCACCAGCGATTTTTTCCTGCTCATCTTGAATGACCACTGGCGTGAGCCGCGGCACGGGGCCCAGCTCGAGTACGCCGACGTCGAATCCGAGTTTGAGCTTGCGTGGGCGTGCCTGGAAGATGACACCCTGCCGATGAGCGGCATCGGCGTGCTCTTTCGGCGCATCGATGAAGATCGTCTCAAGGCTCCCAGCTTTCAGCTTCAGCAGGTGCAGTTGTTTCGGCGGCACATCGAGCGGACGGGCCGCGCCTTCGTCGGCGAGTTTGACCAGCTTGCGGAACTGTCGTTGATGGTCAAGCAGTGCCTGGGCACGTGGGAGAGCGCGCGGGGCAAGGGCCTGGGCAATCCGTCGGCACAAACCCGTCTGGGTGATTCGGCGATGCCGCTGGAGCGGGCGGATCTCATTACCGAGGCCATGCGTTTGGCCGATGCCGGGCGCCTGGCAGGTGCCGAGGCGTGCTTTGCGCTCGCCGTTTCGCGAGGCGATGACGTTGCGGCGCACGTGGCGTATGGGCGGTTTCTGCGGCGGCTGGGGCGGCTGACGCAGGCCCTGGAAGTGCTGGAGCAGGCGGTGGAGTACGCCGAAGACAGCCGCAGCCCCGCCGCCCTCGAACACCTCATGCAAGCGCTCACGCAGTTGACTCAGATCTACCTTTCACTGGGCGACCACGCCAAGGCAGAAGCATGCAACCGGCGGGCGGCCCAACTGGCAAACGACCAGAAGGACGCTAAGGGCGAAGCCGCGGCGTTGGGCAACGACGGCGCGATGCTCAAGGCCAGGGG